>DAOVLD010000057.1 GCA_030631445.1 Bacteroidota bacterium | reverse complement strand
GAGTATGCAAAATTCAGGGGTAAAATCCTTAAACCAGAATAGGAGGAAAATATGAAAGAAATAGCTGTTATAGGAATTGGGATAACAAAATTTGGTGAACTATGGGAAAAATCTCTTAGAGATATTGCCGTAGAAAGTGCAATGAATTGTCTTGAAGATGCAGGAACCGACCGGATTGATTCAATCAACATTGGCTGTATGTCGAGTGGTTTATTTATTGGCCAGGAACATCTGGCGAGTCTGATTGCTGATTATTTAGGAAGATTGGATATTCCGTCATGCCGCGTTGAATCTGCTTGTGCTTCCGGAGGTCTTGCTGTTCGTAACGCCTGCATGGAAATTGCCACGGGAGTTTCTGATTATGCATTAGCCATTGGAGTAGAAAAAATGACTGATGTGGGTATGGGAAAAGCAACTTATGCATTAGCAAGTGCAGCCGATCAGGATTATGAAGCATTTCATGGTATTACATTTCCCGGATTATATGCAATGCTTGCCAGAGCCCACATGGAACGTTATGGAACCACAAGAGAACAACTGGCACAGGTTTCTGTAAAAAACCATTATAATGGTTCAATGAATCCAAATGCTCAGTTTCCTTTCAAAATTACACAGGATACAGTTCTAAATTCAACCATGATAGCTGATCCGTTACGTTTAATGGATTGTTCACCGGTTACTGATGGTGCTGCCGCAGTGCTACTAACAACAGTTGAAGAAGCAAAAAAGCTGAAAAAGCATCCACTGGTTGTAATAAGTGGTTTTGGTAGTGCCGCTGATGCAATTGCTCTTAGCCATCGTAAGGAACTAACCGAATTACAAGCTGTTAAGACATCTGCTGCCAAAGCATTAAAAATGGCAGGAAGAACAATTGATGATATTGATTTTGCCGAAGTGCACGATTGTTTCACAATCTCTGAAATCCTGGTATTGGAATCAATGGGCATAATTGGTCCGGGGAAAGGGGGTCCTGCAACAGTTGATGGTTATACTGCACTGGATGGAAAATTCCCTGTTAATCCATCAGGCGGATTAAAATCGAAAGGACATCCTGTTGGAGCTACAGGGGTTGCCCAGATTTTTGAAGTAGTAAATCAATTACGAGGCAATAGCGAAAAACGTCAGATTCCAGGAGTAAAAACCGGTCTTACCCAGAATATGGGAGGATCAGGTGGCAGCAGTGTATGTCATATATTAGAAGCAAAATAAGTAATAAACGTTATTAAATAAAAACTAACATATTATGAATGTTCCAAGACACTGGAGAGAAACGCCTGAACGTTACAGGATGGAAGCTGCAAAATGCAGGAAATGTGGAAAAATTTCATTTCCTGCCAGACTGATCTGTCCTGCATGTGGTAACAAGGTATTTGATAAAACTAACCTCTCGGGAAAAGGCAAACTCTTAACCTATACAATTATTCGAACTGCTCCTGAAGGATTTGAAGATATTGCCCCGTATGCTGTTGGTATTGTTGAAATGGAAGAGGGAGTCAGGGTTATGGGGCAGATTACCGATTGTGATCTTGTGAATTTGAAAACCGGTGATAAGCTGATTTCCAAGTTCAGAAGAATGAACGAGGAAGGAAAAACAGGACTTATAATGTATTCATACAAGTTCGTTCCTGATGTTGGTATCTGAAAGAAAATTATTTTAACCTGAAAAAAATATGTATTTATCTGAAGAACATGAATTAATACGTAAAACTGTAAGAGACTTTGCCGAAAGAGAAATAAAACCTGTTGCAGCTGAGTTGGATGAAAAAGGTGAGTTTTCTATAAAGAATACTGCACGGATGGGAGAATTAGGACTATTTGGAATGTGCCTGCCTGAAAAGTATGGTGGTCAGAATATGGATACTTTATCCTATATAATTGCTGTTGAAGAATTATCAAGGGTTGATAGCTCACATGCAGCTACTCTGGCGGCACACAATTCATTGGGAATTAAACCTATAATGGATTTCGGGACTGAAGAACAAAAGATGAAATATTTGCCACGTTTATGCTCTGGTAAAGAGCTATGGGCTTTTGGTCTTACAGAACCGGAGGCAGGATCGGATTGTCTTGGAACCAAAACAACAGCTAAACTTGTAGATGGATACTGGATTATAAACGGATCAAAATGTTTTATTACCAATGGAGCTGTTGATATCTCCAGTGGAGTTACCGTCCTTTCTGTTACCGGTACGAAAAAAGATGGAAAAAAAGAGTTTTCAACGATTTTTGTTGAGAAAGGTACTGCCGGGTTTACAAGGAGATCAATGCATAATAAAATGATGTGGAGAGCTTCGGATACCTCCGAATTGTTTTTTGATGATTGTAAAGTACCTGAATCCAATCTGCTTGGTGAAGTGGGTAAAGGTTCCGGAATAATGCTGAAAACACTTGATAGCGGAAGACTTTCCATAGCAGCAATGGGGTTGGGACTAGCACAGGGAGCTTTTGAAATGGCATTACAATATGCCAGGGAAAGAAAACAGTTTGGCAGACCAATTATAAAATTCCAGGTTATTTCTTTTAAACTTGCTGATATGGCAGCAAAAATTGATCTGGCCAGAACATATTTGTATCATGCCTGCTGGCTTGAGTCTAATGATAAAGAATTTGGAAAAGAATCTGCAATAGCAAAACTCTATTGTTCTGAAATAGCTATGGAGGTTGCAGATGAAGCTGTACAAATACACGGTGGTTATGGATTAATGAAAGATTATGATATTGAAAGATTTTATCGTGACCAGCGAATGCTGCAAATTGGTGAAGGAACTTCAGAAATTCAACGCCTGGTAATTGCCCGTAAAATTGGTGCCGTATAAAAACAAAATAATTAATCAGTCGGCAGTCCACAGTCAACAGTCAGCAAGAAAGAAAAAACAATCATACACAACAAGAAATTTTAAACATAATTGATAGCGAATTTTAATTTGGGTGCCTAAATGCGGAAAACAGGAAGAATGAAAAATAAAAAGCAGCCGAAAATATTCCGGCTACTTTCTACCTTTGAAAAAACTTACTTGTTTATAGCAATGTCATTAATCTTCTGATCTTTATGACTGACAATTCACTATAAGCTTCATTGATTTTCTTATCTATTTTTTCAATTGAGTGAGTGTCGGAGTTATTTTTTTCCGGTATACCGGTAGTTTTACGGGATCGGTCCAGATAAAAAAGTCTGTCCCTCTCCTTTTCCAGGAACTTTAGCCTGGCTTTCTGGTTATTTAACTGTTCTTCAAGGTGCCCCATTTTGAGTTTTTTTTTAATTACTCCGATTCTGTAAAAACACTCATCTAAATAAAAGACGATTAACTTACCATTTAGTTGCAACTTAGACCATAAAAAATGAATAAATGAATTTCATACTAATATTCAGGCACTTGATAAGGAATAACCTGCTAATTGAATAGATTTGACTGCCAGGATTTTCAGAGGATTAATAAGGGGAACTTCAATATGGGATTGTTTCACTACAAGGGCGATTTCTGAACATCCGCATATAATTGACCGGGCTCCATTTTCTACCAGGTTTTCAACTGTTTGTAACAGGATTTTCAGGGGTTCGGTTTTAAAACCTGCTTTTATTCCTTGTTTACCATAAATTGCGGTCATATTCTGCCGTTGATAATCGATATCCGGATCAATGATCCCGAGATCAATATCGTCAAATACATTTTTATAGATGCCTGTTTCATAAGTTCCAGAGGTGGAAAGCAGTCCATACCTTTTTATTTCAGGAAATTTGCGCAAAACATACCGGGCAGTCTCTTTTATCATGTCAATAATCGGCACATGTATCTTTTCTTCTATCTGCTTAATAAAAAAATGGGCTGTATTGCAAGGTATAAGTATAATGTCAGCCCCTATTTGTTCCAGCTTCAAAGCTCCTTCAACCAGCATATCAACCGGTGAAGGACCTTTACCATGGATGTAGGCAGAGCGATCGGGGATCTTCGGATTGTTAACAATAAGTACCGGTATATGATTCTGATCAATCTGTGCTTTTGTGTTTTTAATGATCAGTCTGAACAATTCGGATGTAGCCTCCGGTCCCATTCCTCCAAGAATACCGATTTGTTTTTTCATTAGTGGTTATTTTGAAGGTGCCCGGTTATATTTCTTCATTATCTTCATAACTTTTACAACCGGTAACGCCTCTATTTTGCGGTCTTTACAGCCGGTTGTTGTTTTAGCAGTGAACAGGGAATTAAGTATCGCTTCTTCAGTTGCTTCAATAACTGCCAGGAACAGCGATGACATCTGGTCGTTACTGAGAGTTTTTATTGAATGCACCATCGAATCTGATCTGTGAGGAATTTTATTTACTGTGGAGAATGCAATAACATAGTCACCACTTCCATTGGAGGATATTCCTCCTGTATGTGCCAGTCCGAGCATTGATCTTTTTGCTAGTCGTAAAAGGTTCCTTGAGTCAAGCGGAGCATCTGTTGCAACGATGATCATACATGAGCCATCCGCCTGTTTCAGGTTATCAGCAAGGTAATACTGATTAAGCTCCTCTCCCACTGGCACTCCATCGATTTGCAGTATTCCTCCAAAATTAGTCTGGACAAGAACTCCAACCGTGTAACTATTCATATTTGCAGGTAGTTTCCTTGAAGAGGTACCAATTCCACCTTTATATCCAAAACAAACAGTTCCTGTTCCGGCACCAATTGATCCCTGCACAACTTTATTTGAAGACGCATTTTCAATTGCTGCAATAACATGTCTCTTTTTTATATGTAATCCCCTGATATCATTTAGATAACCGTCGTTAGTCTCTCCCACTACAGGATTTACAGATCTGATATTTTCATTCTTTTTCAGACTATATTCTATCAATGCTTCTGCTGCCACAGGAACACTTAATGTATTGGTTAAGATAATCGGTGTTTCAAGATTACCAAGTTCCTGAATCTGGGTGCTACCTGTTAGTTTCCCAAAACCATTTGCAACATAAACAGCAGCAGGAACTTTCTCCATAAAAATATTACCGGGGTGTGGAATAATTGCTGTCACACCTGTCCTGATATTTTTATCTTTGTTTAGTGTAAAATGCCCAATCAAAACGCCCGAAACATCGGTAATTGAATTATCCTGACCTGGAGGAAGGACCCCAATGGAAAATCCATAATCTCTGAAAGTCATATGTTGAGGAGTTACATTATTAACGGAACATGTCAGGAGCAGAAGAAGTGAAATAATATATTTCATGTGTTTATGATTTAATTTTCAACGGTCACATAGCCAGTCCCGACATTGTCGGGATAGCTCACCCCGATTTTTTCGGGGTTCGGTTCATCTGTTTATGATAAATAATTAATCAGTTAAAGAAAAATTCAATTCCTGGGAATCTGTACTAATAGAGGTGTTCGTCCCTCATAATCAGTGCATAATGATCATCGTCCAGAATTTTATATCCTTGCTCATAGCAGAAATAGCACACCTCTCCGTTTTTTAAAGTATAGGTATTTGTATGAAATTGAAAATTATATCCCAGAACTATTAGTTGATCTTTATGAACTTTTACATTACCGTCAGGATTCAGATCAGCAAGTATTCTTCGGTTTTTACGAAGGACATTATGAACATTACGAATAAAATTAATATCATCCCTGTTTATCTCATTATGGTAACTGTTACGGCACTGATCTGAACAGAATTTCTTATCTGATCGACCTCTCAGGGGTTCATTACATTCAAGACATCTCCGGTCCATAACAATTAAAGTTTTCTTAAAAATACAAAATAAACCTGTTATATACGACATTAAACGTTTACAAACGACTATAAACGTTTAATAACCGAATACGGTCGTGTTGATGTTGTTAATTTGATCATGATAAAAACAATTTATTTATTAACCTCAAAATTTTTAAAATCATGCAAAACTTAAAAAACAAAGTTCATCTTATCGGAAACCTGGGAATGGATCCTGAAATTAAGAAATTGGAAAATGGCAGTTCCCTTGCCAAATTTTCACTTGCCACATCAGACAGTTATAAAAACAAAGATGGGGAAAAAGTTAAAGAAACCCAATGGCATAATCTTATTGCGTGGGGACCTAAAGCAGAATTTATAGAAAAGTACCTTAAGAAAGGTCAGGAAATAGCTGTTGAAGGAAAATTGACACACAGGTCATATGAAAACAAGGAAGGGAAAAAGCAGTATATCACCGAAGTTGTTGTAAATGAGGTGCAAATGCTGCGTTCACCGAACAATGCATAGCAACATTGTAATTATTATCAAATGCCGGAACCTGACAGGCTCCGGCATTTTTTATTAGGCGGGCAGTTCAAAGCAGCATCCATATAATTAAAAAATTAGCTTAATCTTTAACTTTGTCTTCAAATTGCCAATTGCTAATTGCCAACTGCCAACTTTTATTCAAGTCTTTTGTTAAGTTCGTCGAACAGATGGGAAAAATTATCCCTGGTTTCTTCATCCAGGTCACCCCATTTCAATTTTGAATCCTTAACCTCGCGCATAAAATTAGATGCAAGAATTGATCGTGACAAATTATTAGAATTAATATACTCTGAATTTGATTCGGGAATCCCTATTCGCTTATGAAGAATATATTTCTTGAAGTCGATAGTAGAAAACATATCTTCAATATTTTTGAAATGGTAGAGTTGGATAAGCTTTTTATTTGCCTGGTCTTCATTATTGGCAAAAAGATGTTTAGTAAGATCATGCTTCAAATCATCACCTTCTTTATTTGCTCCTGTAAGTACCAGGAAATCAATTCCCCAACCAAGTAACATATTAACAAGGCTACTGATATTTGATACTCCTGTAGCAGGCAGGTAAAAAACTTGTTTTTCAAAATTTTTCATATCGGTAAGAGCTTTCATATAATAGAAAGTAGCAATATCTTCAAGAATAATATTGTTTTTTTTCTGGATAAACTTTTGTTCAGACAATCTTATTCCCATTAATGAATAAATAGGCGACAATGTATCTGTTGAAGCTGTAGTAAGTGATTTAGCATCAAGAATTTTCGTTTCGCTTAACTCATCTTCTTCAACAGCTCGCTGAACGGCAAGCAACCTGTACAATTTATTTAAATCGATAAGATGAGGGGAATGGGTTGTATAAATAATCTGGACTTTTTCTTTAATATTATCGAATACTTTCAATACATCTTCCTGAGCCCTGGCATGGAGACTTACTCCAGGTTCATCAATCAGGATTACAATATCATTTCCATTTTTGGCTAAAGCTGCTGCCTGTAATTCAAGGTAAAATGATAGAAACCAGCGTACACCCCTGCTTCTTTGTTTTGGATAAAGACGTTCTTCCCTGTCTTTTATCCAGAATTCAATATATGGCAGTCCGCTTTTATCCGGGTTGGTATTATCATAATGTTCAAGCTCAAAATTGATTTTTATTTTATTATGCTTACCAATACTTTGACGCCAGTAATCCTGGAAATTTATTGTTATCTCTTTATTTAACTTTTCAATTTTTTGTTTCAGGATACGGTTGTTGGTTTGCTGAAAAAAGTCTTCATCAAGACCAGATACCAGGAGAAAGCTTCTGGCTGCTTTATAGCCTTCAATATTAGTGTTTTCTGTATGAATATCACGCAGATCGATACGATCAGGAAGAAGACTTAAGAAATCTTCGAAAAATATGAATTCGGGAACATAGTTAAAAAGTTTTCTTCCTGCTTCATCCAGAGAATAGTATTTATCGATATGAGGTTTCTCTTTCTTGACTTCATTCATTACCTCATCAATACTATTCCCGGACAGAACTTTGAAAGCAACCATTTTTTTCCGGATTGCATCTTCTTTACTATGTTCATACTCACGTAGTATTCTAACATAAGTTTCGTTACTTGAATCAAGCTGAGCTCGTGAAGCCCTACGCTCCTTTTCATTATATGATATATCAAAAATACGCTGGTATTTTTGAAGTTCCTTATAAGATCCATCAAGTTCTTTTTTGTTTATCAGGAATTTCTTTTCTGCCTGGATACTCTCACGGGCTAAATTTGCATTTTCTGATAGATTGCGAGCTTCAGAAACTTTTATTTTAGCATTTTTTCCTGCTGCCACATGATTATTCCTGCATTCTTCCAGATATTTTTTTGCACTGACTAAATTATTTTTTATTACTTCCTTGCTTTTATCATCTTTTATTGATTTGATTTTTTTCTGCATCTGGGTTATCTTCTCCCTGGTAGCTTCAAGTTCCTGGTGTTTTTCTTCTTTTTCAAAAAAAGCTTTTTCTGCTGTTCTGACAGCATTATCATGTTCATTAATAGCTTCTTCTATTCTTTCTCTGATATTTATTTCCTCTTTCTCTCTTTTATCATAAAACCTTTTATATATCTTCAGAACTTCATCTCCAGCCAGCTCAATATGACT
>DAOVLD010000052.1 GCA_030631445.1 Bacteroidota bacterium | reverse complement strand
TCTGGTGTGTCCATGAATCTTTCAGTATATACATTGTCATATAATCTCCATGATGTAACTGCCGAACTTGCAAGACCATGAGTAAAGTAATCAGCTCCTGCAGTCATTGACATTAAGGTCATGTAGCCACCATAACTGCCACCTGTAATGCCAATTCGTCCGGTATCAATAAAAGGCTTTTCCCTTAACCATTTTGCTGCTTCAATATAATCATGTGTTTCCCACTTCCCAAGATTCCTGTGCATAAGCGCAACACCCTTTTTACCATAGTGTCCTGTGCCACGATGATCAACCGCGATTGTAATGATACCGTTCTGGGCGTAATAATGATCACTAAGTGAATATCCGGCAGAATTCCTGACCGATTGTGCATTCGGACCACCATATATTGAAAATCGCACAGGGTATTTTTTTGTTTTGTCAAAATCGGGTGGGAGGGTCCATTTTGCAGGTAAATCCCAACCGTCAGATGTAGGAATTGTAAACAGTTCAACTTTTCCGAGATTGTATTCATCCATTATATCAGACCTGGAGTCTCCAAGCATACGGATAGATTTCCCATCTGAAGAAAAAAGTTCCATTTTTGCCGGATTGAGAATGTTGCTGTATGTATCAGTAAAATATTTTCCTTCCGGAGAAACATTTACCCTGTGGGTTCCCTGAATTGATGTAAGCTTTTTTAGTTCTTTTCCATTCAGTTTGATGCTGAATAGATGATTCTCAGTTGATTCGCCTCCTGTCCCAGTAAAATATACAATTTTCTTCTTTTCCACCACTTTTGAGATACCGGTTACACGCCAGTCAAAATCGGTAACTTTACTTATTAACTTTCCCGACATATCGTAGTAGTATAAGTTTCTCCAGCCATCTACATCACTTCTCAGCAGGAAACCGCTACCGTCCTCAAAAAAGTAGAGGTCTTCAAAAAAATCAACCCACGATTTTTGTTTTTCATTATATATTTCTGTTTTCTTTCCTGTTTCCGGATCAGACGAGAACAAAAAAATCTCATCCTGGTCGCGTGGCATATACTGGTATATTAAATATTTAGAATCCCTGGTCCATAAGGGCCGTGTAACATACCTGTCAATTCCCTCATTTGTATCTATCCACACCGTTTTACCTGTTTCAAGATGAGCAATACCAAGACGTACCACCGGATTCGGATCCCCCGGCTTTGGATATGGTGTTACTTCCAGTCCCCCATGAATACCATCTGCCCTGAACAATGTAAACTCAGGAACAGGGCTATCATCAAACCTCAGGTAAGCCAGTTTCTTACTGTCTGGCGACCACCAGAATGCACAGTAACGTGAACTCCGTCCGAGTATCTCTTCATAATAAACCCACGAAGCCCATCCGTTGTAAATGCGATCAGTTCCATCATTTGTCAATTGCATCTCTTCTCCGGCAGCCAGATCAATAACAAATAAATTGTTGTCACGTGTAAATGCGATCTTACCTGCATCCGGCGAAAAAGTGATATTCTTTTCTTCTGATTCCGAATCGGTAAGCTGCCGGAATTCCGCTTCAGGTAAATTGAAATAATAGAGGTTACTTTCCTTTCTGAAAATAAAATGATTCAGGTCGTTAGTTCGCGTTTCACTATTTCGCAAAGTAAAACCTTCAGGTAGTTTTTTATTGAATTCTTCATAATCCAGGTAAACACTTTCCTCTCCGGTAAGTGCATTTACCTTCATAACTATTTGCTTCGTGTCTTCAGTTCTGGATTCAAGATAATAGTTGTCATCAAGCCATCCTGTAATTCGTGGAAGCGGGTTGGTTAACCGGGGTTCACCGCGAGAAAATACCTGTTTATAGGTGAGATTTTTCTTTTGAGAAAATCCTTCAGTAAAAAGTAAAACACCCGGTACAATAAGCACCAGGAATGGAATTAAACTTCTGTATCTCATGATTTTAACAGGATAATAATTAGTTAATTTAATGAAAAAATTGATAGATTTTGAACACTTAAAGTAGAATAAATTTCGCACTAAACCAAAATGATTTGAAAATAGAGAATTCAATCTCTTTTCCTTTGAAAAACCGATATCTTTTCTTTATACCCTCATATTTTTATTATCTTTAATGTCAGAAGTTGGATTAGCAACAGTAAACAAATGCGCTGTTTAGAAAAGTCTGTCATGGCTGGATTTGTGTATATATAACTAAGCTTTTTATCTGGTAATATGTTAGTTAAGAAATATATATGGTTACCTGACTCTGTTGTAGATCTTTTTATCGAGGTAGGGGAACTTACCTGGTTTATCCGGAGGTTTTTCAAAGAACTTTTCCGCCCCCCGTTTGAATTCAACGAATTTCTGTACCAATCATATATAGTGGGAGCTAAATCTTTGGGACTCATAGGTTTAACAGGGTTTATTTTAGGCCTGGTAATGACATTGCAATCACGTCCGGTATTAATAGAATTTGGCGCTGAAGCATGGTTGCCCGGAATGGTTTCTGTTTCAATAGTCACTGAAATAGGACCTGTTATTACAGCACTGATATGTGCCGGTAAAATAGCTTCACAGTTTGGTGCTGTTCTCGGATCTATGAGGGTTACCGAGCAGATTGATGCTATGGAAGTTTCAGGTGTTAACCCTATAAATTACCTGGTTGTTACACGCGTGATGGCAACAACATTAATGGTGCCTTTGCTTGTACTTTATGCTGATGCAATTGCACTTGTAGGGAGCTTTATGGCAGTTAATATTCATGGTAATATATCTGCCACGCTTTTCATTTTTGATGTATTTGATGTCCTACACTTTTCCGATTTGTTCCCTGCCGTGGTAAAAACTGTTTTCTTCGGGTTTATGATCGGGATCATTGGCTGTTATAAGGGTTATTTTGCCGGTTACGGAACTGAAGGAGTTGGTAAAGCAGCCAATACCGCTGTTGTAAGTGCCTCGCTGGCTGTTTTTCTGATCGACCTGATAGCTGTGCAGGTTACACATATAATATATTAACACTATATAGAGTCTGTCTATAAAGTCGAAAGTTTAAATAAAAATTGGAAATTAGAAATTAGAAATTAAAAATTACAAATGACAAGCACCAAAACACAAATAAATCACAAAAAACAAGCACCCCCGTACAGTCATGCTTCCTTACGGGGCAGGCAAATTTCAAATAAATATCAAATCCCAATGTTCAAAAGAAGAAAGGCGCAAAAATTATATATCGGTTAATTCTGTTTTGAATTTTTGATATTTGTTAATTGGAGTTTATTTGATATTTGTTATTTGTAATTTGCTGTTTTTTATTTACTAATTAGTTCTTTAATTCAAAAATTGTTTGTTCTTATTGACAAACACTAAATATTCGATAAATTAATCAGGATATATGGATTATGTTATTGAAATAGAGAATCTGAAGAAAACTTTTGAGGGTAAAGAGATACTGAGAGGTATAAATCTTCATCTTCCAAGAGAAGAAAATCTCGCAGTGTGTGGAAGATCCGGCATAGGAAAGACGGTCCTGATAAAATGTATGGTTGGATTGATGCAGCCCGATTCGGGAAAGATCAATGTTTTAGGTAAAGATATGATGAACCCTTCGCACAAAGACCTGGAATTTATCAGAAAAAAAATAGGATTTTTATTTCAGGGTGCTGCATTGTACGACTCCATGTCGGTTAGGGAGAATCTTTCATTTACCCTTAAACGAAGTACTTTTACAGGTTCGAAAACGGTGATTACTGAAAGGGTGGAAGAGGTTCTTGAAAGTGTTGGATTAGTGGATGCGATAGACAAAATGCCGGCAGAACTGTCAGGTGGAATGAAGAAACGGGTAGGATTAGCGCGGACTCTGATCAAAAAGCCCGAGATCATCTTGTATGATGAACCTACAACAGGCCTTGATCCGGCAACTTCAATGGAGATAAATGAAATGATACTGGATGTGCGAAAAAGCAACAAAGTAACATCTGTTATTATTACTCACGATATGAATTGTGTCAGAATGACTTCCGACAGGATGCTTATAATCCGCGATGGATTAATATATGCAGAAGGGACATTCGAACAATTACAATCATCGGATGATCCCTGGATAAGCTCATTTTTTATTAAAAAAGAGGAATAACTATGCAAATGAATAGAAACAAATCCATTAAGCTGGGCCTGTTTGTCAGTATCGGCATACTAATCCTGATTCTGGGTATCTATACAATCGGAGTTCGGCAAAGTATTTTTGGAACTTCTCTGATGGTCAGGGGAATATTTACCGATGTACAAGGGTTGCGGGTAGGTAGTAATGTCAGGTTTGCAGGTATTGAAATCGGTGCAGTAAGCAATATTACCATTATTAATGATACCTCAATTCTGGTTGATTTCATGCTTGATAAGGATGTTAGAAAATTTATCAGGAAAGATTCAAAAGCAGTAATAATAGTTACAGGATTACTCGGAAATAAAGTGGTGAATATAATGCCGGGCTCTTTAAACGTGGAAATTATTGAAGAAGGGGATATTCTTCCTACCGGCCAGGGTGTTGAAATTGCAGATGTTTTGCGCGAACTGCAAAAATCCTCAAGGAATACTACTGCTATCACCCGAAACCTGGTCGATATTACAGCAAAAGTGAACAGGGGAGAAGGAATATTCGGACAGATATTCGCAGACACCGTTTTTTCACAAAATCTTGACCGGATTGGTGCCAATACAGCCGAACTGACAGATAATTTTGCAACTATCACCGATCAGATCATCAATGAATATGGACTGATTGGTTATCTGTTATCTGATACTTCTTTGGTGAAAGAATTTAACCAGGTAAGTGATAACCTGACTATTGCATCAGAAAACCTGGTGAATATTGCAGAAAAAATAAATCAGGGTGAGGGGATTTTTGGAAAAGCTTTTACCGATACCTCATTTCTTCAAAATATTGTACATACAAGCGCCCGTACAAGGGAGGCAACAAAAAACCTGGCTGAAATAACTAACCAGATAAACGAAGGGAAAGGTTTTATTAATAAGTTGTTGATTGACAGTGCTTTCTCCGACAGTATTTCTATAGCCCTTAAAAACCTGAACCGTGGAATAATTGATATTCAGGAAGCTTCCGATGCTGTAGAGCGCAGCTGGCTTATCAGACTTTTCTCAGGAAGTAAGAAGAAAGAAAGAAAAATGAGAAAACAACAGGAGTAAAGGGAATAGAGGGAGTAAATGGGATAAAGGGGAAGAATGGAATTATAGCTGATCCGGATACTGTACATCTTGATTATATCGGCACCCTTTGCGATAAATACGAGATCAATATTGGGCTCCATAATCATCCGACACCATCTTTTTACTGGAATCCAGAAGTGGTTTTGGCAGCAATAAAGAATAAAAGCGATCGTATTGGGGCATGTGCTGATATCGGACACTGGACACGGTCAGGTTTAGATCCGGTAGAGTGTCTTAAGAAACTTGAGGGGCATATAAAAAGCTCCCATTTTAAAGATATGAACCTTATGAATGACCTTGAAGCTCATACGGTGATCTTTGGAGAAGGTGTTCTGGATATACCTGCAATACTTGCCGAACTGGACAACCAGAATTTTGATGGCGTATTTACTATCGAATATGAATATAACTGGGAAAACTCCGTTCCGGATATTAAAAAGTGTGTGGAGTATCTGGATTCACATTAAGTCAGACTTTCCAACGACCGTTCGCAAAAGCAAACAAAAAAAGCACCTGCCAACCGGCAGATGCTTTTTTAATGATTAACCCTAAACCCTGTAATTCAAAATCTTTTATTCACTCACAAGTACTGGTTCATTTATTTTATCAAGAAAATATTGTGCTTCAGATGGAGCATTTCTTTCAAATACACTGTCTTTATAATCTTCACTAATGTTTTTTACAGCATCCTCAAGGTGCTTTTTTGAAATATTGCACTTTTCCAAATGATAATAGCACATCCCGACATAGAAAGAGAAGTTGGAATTCTCAGGATCGTTTTTTAGTAGTTTTGAAAATACATGAAGTGCCTGACTGTATTTTTCGTTATAGATGTAGTATGTGCCCTGAAAATATTCCCTTTTTAATTCCTTTTTTGTTAAATAGCCATTTTCTGAATATTTTTCTGTTATTCCGTTCGCGGGATTTTTCGTAAGTGCTGTTGCGGTGTTAGTAAAACCAGCTATAATCCCGATTAGCAGTATTATTCTGATTGTTTTCATCTTATCCCTCCGCTTTTGTTTTCTTACTTATATATACGGTATAAAAACCTTTTCGTTTTAAAAATTCCACGAATGCAGGAAAAACGTTGACGAAAATGGGGTCAATCGGGATAACTGGAACACAACTCGTAATAAGATAAAAGATAAAAGTAAAAAGATAAAAGTAAAAAGATAAAAGTGAAGAGTGAATCGTGAACGTGACAAGGACACGTTATTTAGGTATTGACTACTCGTAACCCGAAACACGTAACTCGTAACATTGCAACACAGAATTCTTCATTCTGAGCATATTTTCCAAACAATATCCTCCATCCGGCTGAATTGTTCTTCTGCACTTTCAACGAGTTTGAATTGAGTTTTTGCTCTTACAAGGTTATGATCAGGATAAGCGGTTTTAAAATAATTATCGCCATCAATATGATCTGTAAGAAATCTAAGTCCTATGATAAAAGGCATTAATTTGGCTGAACAAGCAAGGTTATCTATCTCAGTTTGGGTCAGGGCATTTTTTGTTTCTTTAAGAAATCCTTTTGCGTATCCTTCAAACATTTCAATGTCCATCTTTACTTTTAACAGATCTTTTTCATCTTCAGCAGCAGTATTTGCCGTTGTCCTGATAGAATCACCAAAATCATAATGAACATACCCGGTCATTACAGTATCCAGATCAATCACACATAGTCCTTTATCATTTTGGTCAAGCAATACATTATTGAATTTGGTATCGTTGTGTGTAATTCGTTCCGGTATTTTACCATCCTGTCCCAGCCGTAGTATTCTACCCATTTCTGTTCCGCGTGATCTGACAAAATCGATCTCCGGTTTTGCATTGTCTGCCCTTTTTCTTGGGTCTGATTCAAGGGTTTGGTAAAAAGTATCCAGTCTTTTATTGATATCATGAAAGCCCGGAATTGTTTCGTTAAGAGCTCCTCCGGGTATGTCAGAAAGTAATGCTATAAACTTTCCGAACATTCTGCCGCCTTCGTATGCCTGCGCAGTGTTCTCAACAATATCGTATGAACGATGTTTTTTTATGAAAAGATATAACCGCCAATAATTGCCCTCCTCATCGTGATAGTACCAATCTCCTGATTTTGAAGTAATAAGTGACAGGGCTTCCCTGTCGGGCATACTGCCCGGAATATCCATTAATTTTTTCCGCAGATGTTCGGTAACCCTCCTGATATTATCCATTAACCCGGGTATATCTTTGAATATCTGATTATTTATTTTTTGAAGAAGATAATCGGGATATTTTGTATTTGAGTTGATAACCCGGTAGGTGTCGTTTATATGACCTGTGCCATAAGGTTCAATTTTTGCCGGCTCACCCTTGATCTCAAATTGATCAAGGACTTGTTTAAACTTGGTTTTCATAAAAAATAGCTAGTATAACGTTCCAACAAAATAGCAACATATAACCATGCTGATAAATCTCAATTAACAAATAACAAATCTCAAATAAACTCCAAATACCAAAAAATATAAATTCAAAACAGAATCAGCCAATATATTGTTTTTGCGTTTTTCTTTTTTTCTTTTTTTGAATATTGAGATTTGATATTTATTTGTTATTTGGTGCTTGTTATTTGGAATTTTTAGAAAAAGATTATGTATATGTTTTAATGAAATGCAGCTAGTTTTTTTAATAACAGGTTGTGAAACGGAGCGCTAAGTATAATCTAATTACTACTTTCTTCTTCTTTTTTTCAGTTTCTTCTGGTAGCTTTTTGAATAGAATACTTTATTCTTACCAAGTTTTGAATTATCTACATGTATAATCCTTTTTTTTGCTTTCCTGGTTTTGCCTGTTGAACTACAACCTGTTTGAAGAGTATTGCAAAAAACAAAAAATAATAATAACAAAAATATTTTTATAAAACTTCGCATATAAATCTTTCGATTTTAATTATATATACGTGATAAATCCTATAATGTTATATTTCATTAATATTTTCTTAACCTGAATAATTCACAAAATATGTGAATTATTCTACTGACGTAAGAATAAACAAGAGTTGAGTTTCTCTCAACTCTTGATTTTCCCCAGTCAGGGGTTAACCTGTACTATTCATAAATATTGAAAAAGATAATATTTATGAATACGTCAGGTTAAAATGCAAAGTATATAAAATTAGTCATTATCAAGCCATAAATTTTGAACTTAGTCGCGCTGCAGGCGTGACGATCTCATGAACGAAGTGAGTAAATTCCGATACATAAAATATAAATAACAGCCTGTTTCAGGCAAATTTATTATCTTGCGTCCTGCAAATAATTTCTGTCTAATTTGGATTCAGATATCTTTTAAGGTTCATCTGGAAAATGAATAGGTATCAAATGGAATAGTGGAAAAATGGAAAAATGGAATAATGGAAAGAAAAAACATTAATCGAGGGTTTAAACAATTACGAGTTTGGAATAATTCAGTTAATTTGTATATCCTTACATGTAAGTTATTATCAAAATTCCCTTATGAACTGAAGGAAACAGTATCTAACAAATTAAAAAGGATTAATGGTGATTTTTTACGTTCAAACTTATATTCCCTGCCCGTCTATGACTGCCGTTTGACAGTTCAGGCAGATATTCTTCCAACATTCCAACATTCCAACATTCCAATATTCCAAAATAACTACGTATTATCCTGAAGAACCTCTTTTAATAACTATAAAACCAATATTTTATGAATATGAAAACTTTTTCTAATAATTTGCTGTCAGATAGAAAAATTCTGACCGGCATTATCATTTTTTTAACAACCCTGATATTTGTGGGATGCAATTCAGGGCAGACTACTAACGAAAAAAATCAAAGTAAAGAACAAATGGAAATA
>DAOVLD010000263.1 GCA_030631445.1 Bacteroidota bacterium | reverse complement strand
GGTCCCGGCGGACTTGCTATGCCAATGAATTTTGGCGGTCCGACTGCACAAGCGTGACAATATATATGGCTTATCAAAAAGAATTACGTTATTAATTACGTTATTAATAACGTAATTAATAACGTAATTAAATAAATGCTATACTATATATTTATTTGCCTTTATTGGATTAACGTTTTGAATAATTTTGAAATTTCGACACATTAAAATTATAGAGTATGAGAGTATTCGTTTGCCTCGGGAACGTACCTGATACAACAACAAAAGTTAAGTTTACAGAAAATAATTCTGTTTTTGACAATAGTGGCGTACAGTGGATAATTAATCCATGGGATGAGCTGGCTCTGACAAGGGCTATGGAATTAAAAGAGGATGCCGGCTCCTTAGTGGAAAAAGTTACTGTTATTACCGTAGGAACAATGAGTGCTGAACCTACAATAAGAAAAGCACTGGCAATTGGTGCAGATGATGCTATACGTATTGATGCTGAACCAACTGATGCATATGCTGTAGCTGCTAAGCTGGCGGATGTGTTGAAAGATGAAGATTTTGGTTTTGTAATGTGCGGTATTGAATCATGCGATTATAACGGTTTTGCTGTGGGAGGGATGTTATCAGAGTTTCTTAATCTGCCTTCTGTCTCTGCAGTTTCAGGTATTGAAGTAGAAGGGGAAAAAGTATCTGTTTCAAGGTCAATTGATGGAGGAACAGAAATTATATCCATTGATACACCGTTTGTTGCAATTGTCCAGAAAGGAATTTCTATTGAGCCGAGAATTCCTGCTATGCGGGGAATTATGATGGCAAGAAAGAAACCTTTGAATGTGGTGGAAGCTTCTGATGCTGAGATAATGACAAATCATAAGAGTTTTGAACTTCCTCAGCCTAAACCACCATGTAAGATGATTGATCCTGAAAATGTAAAAGAACTATTTGACCTTTTGCAGAATGAAGCTAAAGTTATTTCATAGAATTGGTCAGTCTGGCAGTTAATTAACCGGAAAATTTTGATTAAAAATAACTCGAACAAAAATAAAATAGTATCATGGCAGTATTAGTATTTACAGAAAACTGGGACGGGAAATTTAAGAAATTATCTTTTGAATTGGTTTCATATGCACAAAAAGTGGCTGAGAAACTTAATGTTCCTGTTGTTGCCATTTCCATTGGTGAAGTTGCCGAAGAAGAGCTTAAGAAATTAGGTGATTATGGTGCTGATAAAGTTGTGAGTATAACAAACGAATATCTGAAAACACTGGATAACCAGGTGTATACAAAAGTAATTTCAGAGGTTGCACAAAAAGAAAATGCCAAAGTTATATTACTCTCTCATAACAATACGGGTAAAGCTCTTGCACCCCGGCTATCAGTTAAGTTGAAAGCTGCTATGGGTTCAGGGTTAACCTCCTTACCATCTGAGGTTGATCCTTTTACAGTACATAAAAAGGTGTTTACAGGGAAAGCTTTCGCAAATGTGGAATTGAATTCTGATATTAAAGTACTTACCTTGTCACAAAACTCGTTTAAGCTGATCAGTTCAGATAATAATGCAACCATTGAGGACTATTCAACCAGCATTCAGGAGAGCGATATTAAAACCAGAGTAACCAGTACAGACAAGCAGACAGGAAAACTACTCCTGACTGATGCGGAAATAGTAGTCTCAGGTGGCAGGGGAATGAAATCACCTGATAACTGGGGCCCGATAGAGGAACTTGCAGAACTCCTTGGAGCAGCTACCGCTTGCTCACGACCTGTTTCTGATGAAGGATGGAGAAGTCATGAAGAACATACAGGGCAAACAGGTAAAATAATTGCACCTAATCTTTATATTGCAGCTGGTATTTCAGGAGCAATTCAGCATCTTGCAGGTATCAGTTCCGCAAAGTATCTGGTTGCTATTAATACAGACCCTGATGCGCCCATTTTCGAAGCTGCTGATTATGGAATTGTAGGTGATGTACATAAAATTCTGCCTGAATTAATATCAATAGTAAAAGAGAATAAGTCTTAATATTCTTTCCATGTTCACCAGCATCATTTTTATCCTAATCTTTTCAGGAGCTACTGTAGTTTTCTATCGTAAAGTCAGGAAAATTTCACGAAGTATAAAACTTGGTAAAGACATTACAATAAATGATAATATACTCTTAAGGTGGAAAAGAGTCTTGTTCATTGCCATTGGTCAGCAAAAAATATTGCAACGTCCTGTTGCAGCTCTATTGCATATTTTTGTTTACGCGGGGTTTATTATTGTTAATATTGAAATGTGCGAGATCCTTATTGACGGAGTTGCAGGAACCCACAGGTTATTTTCTTTCTTTGGTGGATTCTATGGTATTATGGTTTCAATATTTGAATTCTTTGCTGTAACAGTAATGTTTGGATGTGCCGTTTTTCTTATCCGTCGTAATATCCTTCGAATTAAAAGATTCTGGAATAAGGAGATGACCCTATGGCCGCGTTCGGATGCTAATATTATTTTGATTACTGAGCTGCTGCTTATGAGCGCTATTCTTATTATGAATGCAGCTGACAGCATCTTGCAAACCAGGCCCGATTCACATTATGTTCAGGTTGGATCTTTTATGATCAGCAGTATTATTCAACCCATATTCTCAGGATTGCCATCTTCTTCTTTAATTAATATTGAAAGATTTTGCTGGTGGTTTCATATAATAGGTGTACTTGCTTTTCTTAATTATATCCCTTATTCAAAGCATTTTCATGTTTTTCTTTCTTTTCCTAATGTCTATTATTCAAAACTCCGTCCGGCAGGAGAAATGGCAAATATGCCATCAATAACTAAAGAAGTTAAGCTTATGCTGGAAGAAAATTATTCCGACCAGGATGATGATAATGAAGAAGTGACATTTGGTGCAAAAACTATCAAAGATCTGACATGGAAACATTTAATGGATGCATATACATGTACAGAATGTGGAAGATGTACATCCGGTTGCCCTGCAAATATTACCGGTAAAAAACTGTCTCCAAGAAAAATTGTAATGGATACACGTGATAATCTGGAAGAAATTGCTAATAAACTGTTTAATAGAAAAAGTTCGGAAAAGGATAACGAAAAAAATACAAGGACATTATTTGATTTCATTTCAGCAGAG
>DAOVLD010000256.1 GCA_030631445.1 Bacteroidota bacterium | reverse complement strand
CATTCAAAAAAACATAAACAAAATATTTTCATTAATTAAAAATACTACCTTTAAACCCGGATTTAACTGTTTACTTGTTAATTTTGATGCAACAGAACAAAAAGTCATTCGGAACCGCTCCGGTATTTTTTACAAGCATAGCTACAATTCTGGGCGCCATTCTATTCCTGCGGTTTGGATTTTCTGTTGGAACAATAGGACCATACGGGACTATCCTGATCATTATTCTTGCACATTTGGTAACTATCCCCACGGCTATGGCCATTTCAGAAATAGCAACAAACCGGCGGGTTGAAGGCGGTGGTGAATATTTCATCATTAGTCGTTCATTCGGGCTGAATATTGGTGCTACAATCGGTTTTGCACTTTACCTTTCGCAAGCAATTAGTGTCGCATTTTATGTAATTGCTTTCACTGAAGCATTTACACCCCTGTTCATTTGGATAAAAGAAACTTTTGATTTTGAATTACCACGACAGGCGATCAGTCTGCCTGCTATGGCCCTGCTTTCTGCGGTTATCCTTAAACGTGGTGCCAAAGTAGGCATGAAAGTACTCTATGTTGTTGTAGGAGTATTATTTCTTTCAATTGCTTTGTTTTTCCTTGGTTCAACCGAATTCAGTGAATCGGCTTCTCGCGGCTTTCCTCCCGGGGCGTTTAAGAACATGGATCAGTTCTTTATTGTATTTGCTATCCTCTTCCCTGCCTTCACCGGTTTATCTGCCGGTGTCGGACTATCAGGAGACCTGAAGAACCCCGGAAAATCAATACCTCTCGGAACTATCACCGCCACCGTTTTAGGGATGGTCATATATCTCTTTATTACCTGGAAACTGAACATATCTGCAAGTCCTGAAGATTTGGCAAATGACCAGTTGGTTATGAGTAAGATTGCAGTTGCAGGAATAATATTTATCCCTCTGGGACTGGCAGCATCAACTTTCTCATCAGCTCTTGGAGCCATTTTGGCTGCACCACGCAAACTACAGGCACTTGGAGCGGATAAGTCTTTCCCGTCAGACAAGTTCAATAGTTTTGTTGCCAAAGGAAAGGGAGAAACAAATGAACCCTTTAACGGAACCTTGATTACCTGCGTTTTGGCATTTGTATTTGTAGCCCTTGGTGATGTGAACAGTGTTGCAAAGATCATTACCATGTTTTTCATGGTTACTTACGGGTCACTATGTCTTATTTCCTTTCTATATCATTTTGGAGCTGATCCCTCATACCGTCCGGTATTTCGTTCAAGATGGTATATTTCACTTATCGGTTTTATTATGAGTCTTCTTATGATGTTCATGATCAGTGCCTTATATACCCTATTGGCTATTGGAATGATAATCATTGTTTATTTGTATATCAGGAACTTTCACAAAGACCGTGAAGGTCTGGAATCTATCTTTCTAAGCGCATTCTTCCAGATTAGCCAAAGTCTTCAGGTTTATCTGCAAAAATCGCGAAAATTGGAAAGTTCACATAAATGGAGGCCTTCAGTTGTATGTGTTTCTCACGACTCATTTGAAAGAGAAACTGCTTTCAGCCTGTTAAACTGGGTATCTCACAAGCATGGTTTTGGAACTTACATACATCTGATCGAGGACTATTATTCCCGAACAGCGCAACAAAATGCAAAAGAGACATTGGAAAAATTAATTAAGAAAGCAGATATCCGGAACAATAAGTTTTATATCGATACTATTATTTCACCCTCCTTCACTTCAGCCATTGCTCAAATAATACAGCTTCCGGGCATATCAGGTATGGATAATAATACAATACTATTTGAATTTGATAAGAATAACCCCGAGAATCTTGATCAGATCATTGATAATTATTCTTTGTGCCGCTCCGGAAATTATGATATATGTATACTTGGAAGTGAACTTAAATCCATTAATTTCTCTGAAGGGATCCATATCTGGATCAAAAGGTCTGATTATGAAAATGCAAACCTGATGATCCTGTTTAGCTACGTAATCCTGAGCCATCCAGACTGGAAAAAAAGCGCTATAAAAATATTTGAAATATGCGATGGAAATGAATTAGAAAAAAACCGCCATGAACTGGTTGAGTTAATTAACAAAGGGCGGTTGCCTATTTCAACTAAAAACATCAAAATCCTAAAAAGGGAAGAGGGAATCAGTAATAAAGAGATGATCAACAAATATTCAGAGGATGCAGGCCTCACCGTTGTAGGTTTTCGCGGTGAACAACTGAAACATGATAAAAAGGAACTGTTTATTGGATATGACAAAGTGGGTAATATTTTGTTTGTGAATGCCCACCGGGATACAGAAATTGAATAAATTTAAGAAATTTAAAATTTGGGTTGTTATTATTGTACATATTTATTTCTTCCCATTATAAAAAAAACCGCATTATGATACACAAATTAAAGTTTTACACACTCCTGTTTTCAGTTCTTCTTTCTGTTTTTTTTATAAGTTGCCGGCATAACCGGTCCTCCAGCCATGATATTAACGACAAACCTTATGTAGTTATGTTATCGTTAGATGGATTTCGCTGGGATTATCCACAAAAAGCAAATACCCCAAATCTTGACAGGATAGCTGAAATTGGTGTCAGAGCAGAGTCTCTGCGCCCATGTTTCCCCACTAAAACTTTTCCAAATCATTATTCTATTGCCACGGGTCTATATCCTGATAATCATGGTATCGTACTTAATAATTTCTACGATTCTGCTATGGATGCATCGTATTCCCCCGGGAACAGGGAATCGGTTGAAAACGGAGATTTCTATGGTGGTGAACCAATCTGGGTTACTGCTGAGAATCAAGGAGTGATCACAGCATCCTATTTCTGGGTAGGTTCAGAAGCTCCGGTTAAAGGAGTTCAACCTACTTACTGGAAAAGTTATGAACACAAATTTCCTTTCACACAGCGAGTTGACTCAATAATCGCCTGGCTTAAACTCCCGGAGGAAAAGCGTCCTCATCTCATCACATGGTATATAGATGAACCCGACAGCCAGGGACATCGATTAGGTCCTGACAACCCTGACCTTATACCATTAATTTCATATCTTGATAGTCTTGTAGGCGATTTCATATTTAAACTGAACAGACTGGAGATAGGCAGGAATGTTAATTTTATTGTAACTTCAGATCATGGAATGGGACAAATTTCACCTGACAGAGTTGTCCGGCTAGCCGACCATATTAATCCAGATCATATCAGTCGTATTAATGGTAACAACCCCGTTT
>DAOVLD010000188.1 GCA_030631445.1 Bacteroidota bacterium | reverse complement strand
TATTTCTGAAATCTTTCAGGCTTTTATATCCATTGTAAAGGAGTTCGATTTTTTCGGCAGTCAAATTAGATTGAGGGGATACAAAATGTATTTCATTGAAGTTAAGATAGTAGGGCGAAATATACATGCGGAAATCCAGGTTGCTGATCACTAAACCACTTTGTTCTCTGCATTTTAAGTTTTCTATTGTAATGTCAATACTATCATTGTGTGTTTGCAGGTTTGTGATATCAAAATTAAGATCGGAGAGTTTTATGTCTCTTGGATCAAATCCTTTACGGTCTGTTTGAGAACTATGTTTCTTATAGGAGAAAAGTATGTTTCTGCATTCAATCGAGTGCATTCTGATTTTCCATCTAACCTTAGTTGTATCTTTTCTTTTGAGCCGGTCGGTAATAAATTTGAGGTTTATTGTATTTGTAGAGTCGGTTATAAAGTTTATTCTGGCATCGTGGATCTCAATTTTTCTAAAGGCAATTTTCCTTTTACGCCGGTTAAACGACTTGAGATTAACTGTTATTAATTCGGAAAATAAAAGTGTATCTTGTTGCTGGTCTTCAATGTATAGTTCTCTTAAAGAGATCTTTTTAAAAAAACCTATTTTAACTTTATTAAAGGTAATCTTAGCATCAATATTTTCTGTAATCTTTTCTGTAATTTTTCTTGTTAAATAATTCTGACCTGCCTGACTTTTAATTAATATAGAAACGGATACAAGTAACCCAATGATTACAAGAAATAGGATAATTAATATTTTATATATTTTTTTAATATTTTTGAATTTTATATTATAAGGCAAAAAAACGAAAAAAGTTCATAAATCTTCAATAAATCCTGAATGAAATGAGTATTACTATCCTTGGAATAGAATCTTCATGTGACGATACATCTGCTGCCGTAATTCAGGATGGTTATTTGTTATCAAATCTGATTGCTGATCAGGATGTCCATAGGAATTATGGTGGAGTGGTTCCTGAGCTTGCTTCACGGGCTCATCAGCAAAACATTATTCCGGTTGTGGAACAGGCAATAAAGTCAGCGGGAATTAGTCGTGATGAAATTAATGCTGTAGCATTTACCAGGGGTCCTGGTTTGTTAGGATCCCTGTTGGTTGGAACTTCATTTGCGAAAGGACTCGCAATGTCACTGAATATACCTATTATTGAAGTGAATCATCTTCAAGCCCATATACTTGCTCAGTTTATCAGGAAAAAAGAAAAGCCTTCCGGAATTCCATCCTTTCCTTTTTTAAGTTTACTTGTTTCAGGAGGGCATACCCAATTGATGGTTGTCAGAGACTATTTAGATATGGAAACCATTGGTCGAACAATTGATGATGCTGCCGGTGAAGCATTTGATAAATGCGGAAAAGTTATTGGATTGCCTTATCCTGCAGGTCCGGAGATCGATAAACTATCAGTTCATGGTGATCAGGAATCTTTTCAGTTTAACAAACCAAGGATTAAAGATCTGGATTTTAGTTTTAGTGGTTTGAAAACATCTTTTCTGTATTTTGTCAGGGACAAAGTAAAAGAGGATAAAGATTTTGTGCAAAAAAGGAAACAAGATCTGTGCGCATCTTTACAGAAAACAATTATTGATATTTTGCTGAATAAACTTATTAAAGCTACGGAAAAAACAGGAATCAGAAATATAGGAGTTGCAGGTGGAGTATCAGCAAATTCTGCTTTACGAAATACGCTAACAAATGAAGCGCAGAAAAGAGACTGGGATGTCTGTTTTCCGGAATTTGAATTTGCTACAGATAATGCAGCTATGATAGCTATTACAGGATATTTCAAATTTAAGAAGGGATTGTTTTCCTTGCTGGATATTGTGCCGCTGGCAAGGATGGATATTTAATTTTTGGCACGAAAAAAGCCGGTTTACAGAGAAAAAATTGACCGGTTAAAACAATTAGGTGAAGTAGATTTTAGTTTCTCAATACAAATATATATATTTACATTCAGAGACAATTTTATAAAATGGATGTTTTAGCCCGAGAAGGATCACAAATTATTCCGTCAATAACTTTTAATCCGGCAGGAAAAATTGATATTAGTGGACGTTCCATTCACGAAGATCCTTCAAAATTTTTTGATCCTCTGTGTGATTGGATTGAAAATTATTGCCAAAATCCTGCAGAAACAACCAATGTTAATATTGAATTAGAATATTTTAACAGTGGATCAGCCAGATATATTCTGAAGATTCTTAAACGTCTTGGGCTTTTGCTTAATGATGGTAAAAAACTTATTATTAACTGGCATTATGAAGAAGGTGATGATGATATTCTTGAACGTGGTGAGTATTATGCCTCTATCATAAAAACTAATTTCAATTTTATTGAAGTCTGAATCCTTGTTTGAATTCAATCATTCAAAAGATAAATAATGTTTACTTGCTGGATTTAATAAATATTCGGGCTGTCAGCCTTTGTTTTAAAGACATTGGGATAATCTTTTCTATATAAAAACTTACTTTGCTTAACAATCCGGGAATAATAATAAACCTTTTACGAAGCATTCTTTTAATGGCGATAGCTGCAACCCTTTTTGGTGATAAAGCTGACCATTTTCCAATTTTCCCCTGCTGAAGTGTTCTGGTTATCACGTCAGAATTTGTAATTACCGGACCGGGGCACAGAATGCTGATACTAATGTTAAATGGTCGTAATTCTTCACGTAGTGCCCTGGAAAAAGAATAGACAAAGATTTTAGTTGCAGAATACACTGTCTTATAAGGCATTGGGTAGAATGATGCAATGCTGCCCAGGTTAAGGATATAGGATGGAGAATTCTTTTTCAGTTCAGGAAGGAATAACCGGGTTAATAACACTACTGAATTTACATTGAGGTCGATCATTTGCATATAGAACCCGGAAGATTGATTTTCAAAACGGCCAACACAACCAAATCCTGCATTATTAATCAGTGTATTTACCTCTAATTTGTTCTCAATACACCAGTTATGAATTATCTCCGGGGCTTTACTATCTGTAAGATTGAGGGTTTTATAACTTGACTTAATTCTGTATTTTATGGTAAGTTCAGCTGATAATTCTTCAAGGTTTTCACCCGGGAGTGAAATAAGTGCCAGATTCATACCTCTTTTGGCACATTCAATAGCAAGTGCTCTGCCAATTCCTTTGCTTGCCCCGGTAATTAATACGTAATAATTATTGCCCATGACTATAACAAATCATTTCCCTGGTTACTCATCTTTTAACCATTCCATGGTTTTATTAATACCTTCATGTATTGGTGTTATTTGATACCCCAACTCATTTTTCGCTTTGTTGCTTGAAATAGCCCACGAATGACAGTATTTTTTTACCCAGACCGGTGTAATTACCGGTGGTTTGCCGGTAAGCTCAGCTAAATATAGCTGAATTCCTGAAATAAACATAATAATTTTCAGAGGGATTTTAATCATAAATCTACTTTTTCCAATTACTTTACCAAGAGTTTCGAAAAATTCATTATAAGTTAAATTCTGACCTCCGATAATATATCTCTCGCCTGACCTCCCTTTTTTCATTGCCAGAATTAATCCGTCTAACACATCGGTTATAAATACATAGTTACCAATGCTCTTTCCGTCACCGGGTATCAGTCGCCATAATCCTTTGTTATAAAGCTTTATTAGTTTTGTAACACTGTTGCTTACTGTAAGCTCACCCGGACCATAGAGTCTGGAAGGAAGAACTATTACTACCTGAGTCTGTTTTTTCGGTAATTGCCAGACCTTTTCTTCCATTATTATCTTTGATTTTTCATACCCGGTAAAAGGGAGACTGTTACTACCTGAATTTTCTGTGACAAGATCCTTTTCAGAAGGTCCCAGCACTCCTGCGGTTGAAGTAATTACAACCTTTCTTACACCTGCTTTTATTGCAGCTAAAAGAACGTTTAAGGTACCCTGAACATTGATTTTATAATAAGTATCCCGTTGTTTTGCCCATGGTCTTGCAAATGCAGCCAGATGATATACCTCTTCACACCCTTTCATCCCCTGGTAAAGTGAATCTGAATTAAGAAGATCCCCATTTTTAAAGATGACATTTTCGAAATTTATTTTTTTCGATTTTGCCGGGTTCCGTATTAATGCGTGCACGGTATTACCTTCTTCAATCAGCCTTTTTGTCAGATTTGAGCCAATAAATCCGGTTGCTGCTGTAATATATATTTTCATTAATTATCGAATATTTTGGTTTTTCAGAATAATGCATAATTCTCACTAAGAGTTAAAAGTTATAAAGTTATAAAGTTATAAAGTAAAAAGTAAGCGTTGAACTTAAAAGTTAAAAGTTATAAAGTTATAAAGTAGAAAGTAGGCGTTGAGCT
>DAOVLD010000008.1 GCA_030631445.1 Bacteroidota bacterium | reverse complement strand
TCTCCTTTTCTTCTTTCTTCACTTTTTACTTTTTACTTTTTACTTTCTTTCTTCCTTACTCACCCACTCAACTTACTTACCTACTCAACTTTAGTTCACTTTTAACTTCTTCTCTTCATTTACCCTGAAACATATTCCTGTTTACTTTGGGTATCAGACCAGAATGTTCAGCTCTTTTATACAGCTCCTTTATAGCATCTTTCCCTTTTTCCGCAAGATCAATTGTGAATTCATTTACATATAGATCAATATGTTTACGAATCACTTCATCTTTCATCGATTGGGCGTGCATCTTAACAAAATCCATTGAAGCCCTGGGATTTTGCTCCGCATAACTTATACTTGTCTTAAGAATATGATTCACTTTCCTTCTTATATCCTCAGGCAAATCCCTTCTGATCATAATTCCGCCAAGCGGGATTGGCAGGTGGGTTTTCTCTTCCCAGTACTCTCCCAGGTCAATTACTTTCTTAAGTCCTTTACGGGAATATGTAAACCGCGACTCATGGATAATAAGTCCGGCATCAGTTTCCCCGTTCAATACCACATCTTCAATATCCGAGAAAAGATACTCCCTTTTCTTTTTTACATCAGGAAAAGCAATCTCAAGAAGCAGGTTAGCCGTTGTATATTTACCCGGAACAGCTATTACCAAATCACTTACCTCGTCGGGATAAATTTTTTTCTTGCTAATAAGCAAAGGCCCATTTTTATATCCCACGGCACTCCCGGTATTCAGGATTTTATAATAATCAGAAACATGTGCATAAGCATGAAAACTTAACTTGGTAACATCCGGAATTAATTCAAAAGCCATTTTATTTAGTTCCTCAACATCAGCCAAAACAATCTCAAAAGAGATTCCCTCAAGATTGACCCGCTTATTTACAATAGCATCAAAAATGTATGTGTCGTTCGGGCAGGTTGAAAAACCAAGTTTCAGTTTCATATAGTTATGTATCGGATTTTTGAATTATTCGCTAACAAATTTTTGCTAAAATTTCAAGAAGTGCTTCGTTAGATGAATTCACCGCTAATTTGACATCCCATAATCTTTTATTCCTTTCCTCAACAAAATTTGATATTCCTCTCAATTCTATAAAGGGAATATTTTCCATTATGCAAATATAGAAAAATGCAGCACCCTCCATCGATTCAATATCCGGTTTAAATTTATTACGATATAAAGAAATTGTTTCATTGCTCCCACTTACGCAGTTAACTGTAATTCCCGATACACATGGAATATCTTTTATTATTTCCGAATTGAAACTAACAGGATTTACAAGCTTCCCCCCTGAGTAAGGTAGTTTGTCAGGTGAACCAATTCCTTTCTCAAAAAGAGTAAAAAACTTATTCTTATCTTCCACTCCAAGATCAGCAAACTGTTCGTTTAGCACATGAACCACAGATCCAATATGAAGCTTTTTATTATAGCTCCCCGCTATACCTGCCTGAATAATAAAATTATAAACTTCAGCAGTAACATATTTCATTAGCATGTAAGCAGTTGAAATACTTCCAATACCTGTTATCAGCACATCAACGCTATGATTTTCATACTTGTATCTCCTGAAATCAGGTTCAGGTTGGTTTTTCAATTTAAGCTTACCGACCAAAGGTTTAACCTCTTGATAAGTAGCAGAAATTATCAGAATTTTCATTGTTCCTTTGAAATAAATCAAATAAATAGATATCTTGTTTCCCTTAAAAATTTTAAATTACAAATTAAAAATTAAAAATAAATCTTAAATAACAAATAAATACCAAATATCAATTATTAAATGACCGAAACGCCTTTGAATTTCGAACAAGGAACGCTGATTTCAGATTTCAGATTTTTAACCACTTCGCAAATCGTTAATCGGTGTTCCTTGTTCTTAAATCAATTTTTACTTACTTTATAGACAGGCTCTAATAAATATATTTTGAATCGCCTATTATAAAATTGTATACTAATGATTTATTTAACTCGCAGGGAAAAATTCAGTGCAGCTCACCGGATGTATAAAAATGGGTGGTCAGATAGTAAAAACCAGGAAGTGTTCGGGGATTGCTCCAATCCAAACTGGCATGGACATAATTATATTTTATTCGTTACGGTTAAAGGTAATATAAATTCTGAAACCGGCTACCTTGTTAATCTCAAAACATTAGGTTCTATAATCAGAGAAAACGTAATTCAAAAAATTGATCATAAGAACATGAATCTGGAAGTAGACTTTATGAATGGGAAAGTTGCATCATCTGAGAATCTGGCTGTCTCGATATGGGAAGTTCTTGATCCGAAAGTAAAAATGTTAGGTATTGAGCTTCACAAAATTAAAATTGAAGAAACTGAAAATAATTTTATTGAATATTTTGGAAAATAATATCAGCTTATGGAAATTATAAATGATGGATGCGGGAAAAACCCCGATAATGGTTATACTAAAATTGACCAGTGGAATGATAAAAGTACGGAAAAATTGTCTTTTCATTATAAGAACATTCTTGATCTTATCGGAGAAGACTCAACCAGGGATGGGCTGAAAGAAACCCCTCTTCGTGTTGCAAAAGCTATTCAATTCCTTACACAAGGATATAACACCGAACCACATGAAATTATCAAGAATGCAAAATTTAAAGAAGATTATCAGCAAATGGTACTGGTAAAACACATTGAAATATATTCACTATGTGAACATCATATGATCCCATTTTTTGGAAGAGCACATGTTGCATATATCCCAAATGGTTATATTACCGGATTGAGTAAAATCGCACGCGTTGTTGATGCTTTTGCCCGGCGGTTGCAGGTACAAGAACGTCTTACGGTTCAAATAAGGGACTGTATTCAGGAAACTCTGAATCCGGTTGGTGTAGCAGTTGTTATTGAGGCGCAACATATGTGCATGATAATGAGGGGTGTACAAAAGCAAAATTCTGTTACCACCACATCTGCCTTTACAGGCGAATTCCTTAAAGAGCCAACCCGTGATGAATTTATTCACCTTATAAGCTCCAAACTTCATTAATTATTGTGAGGCAGTGATGAGGTAATGAGGTGATGAGGTAATGAGGAAAACCGAAAAAAATCTTACAATTATGAAAGCATATATATTCCCGGGGCAGGGAGCCCAGTTTGTTGGAATGGGAAAAGATTTATACAATACCTCCGGGCAGGCAAGAGAAATGTTTGAGAGAGCTAATAATATACTGGGGTTTAGAATTACAGATATAATGTTTGAGGGAACTGATGAAGATCTGAAGCAAACTAAGGTAACCCAACCAGCCATTTTTCTGCATTCGACAATCCTTGCCGCAACTTTAGGAGAAGATTTTAAACCTGACATGGTTGCAGGACATTCTCTTGGTGAGTTTTCAGCGCTTGTGGCCAATAAATCCTTATTATTTGAAGATGGGTTAACTCTGGTTAGTAAACGGGCAATGGCTATGCAAAAAGCCTGTGAGGCAGAGCCATCTACGATGGCAGCAATACTGGGGATGGAAGATAAATTGATAGAACAGGTTTGTAACGAAATTGATGATATTGTTGTTCCTGCAAATTATAACAGCCCCGGTCAGGTTGTAATCTCCGGATCATTAATCGGTATTCAAAAAGCAATGGATAAACTCCGGGAACATGGAGCTAAGAAGGTTATCCAGCTAAAAGTTGGGGGAGCTTTTCATTCTCCTTTAATGATACCTGCAAGAAATGAATTGACAAAATCAATCACACAAACACATTTTTCAGAACCTGCTTGTCCTGTTTATCAAAATGCTACTGCCAAACCTTCAACTGATATTCAGACAATAAGGAAGAACTTAATTGACCAGTTAACATCACCGGTAAAATGGACTCAAACTGTTAGAAACATGCTTACCGACGGAGCTTCATCATTCACTGAAGTTGGTCCGGGTAAAGTACTCCAGGGACTGGTTAAAAAAGTTGACCAAAGTGTAGATACGCAGAGTGCTTGAGCGGAAGTTCAATTCATGACTGAAACTTTGAAGCATCTAAGCACCAGGTCATGAATCCTTATTTATTTTTCCCTTTCCAGGTTTAAAAATAACACCCTTCCTGTTTTTTCCGTCAACAACAATAAGCAGAGGATCAGTAAACTTTATATGGCGTATAAAGTCATCTTCATATACGGCTTCCATGCTATCCAGAAATTTAATATCATAATAACCATCATCCATAAAAGGATTTATGGTAAAATATCCCACCCTGAATGATGTAAGATTCTGAAAGAAATGTGTTCCCTGGCTTGGATCGATCCTGTAGTTTTTCAATCCCGATTCAACGATTACCCTTGCCTGTGATATCTGGGTCCATTTTGTAGGTATACCCAGCCAATGATCAGTTGAGCCCCATCGCCCGGGACCTGTTAGAATGTAGTTCTTACCTTCACCGGCAAACTTAGTATTTAGTTTATCAATGTCATCGGCTATCTTTTCGTTAAAAGAGGCATCAAAAGCACCGGGTTTAACATATACAAGATCACGAATTCCTTTTAGAACTCCATTTCCCAGAGCAGAATCAGAAATAATGAGTGTGTCTTCACTCTTTACATCATCAAGAATAATAGAATCAAATTGTTCATCACTAACTATCGGCCTTATCTGTAAAAAACTAAACTCTTTAGGAGATCCTTCAGGAGTATCCATATTTACAGCAAATTCTATCTCGATAGGGTTATTCATCTGACTTTGACCAGTCTCAAGAATATCCTTAAGTATCTCAGCCAGAGGAAATGAATTGTGTTCCAGAATATTGGAAAACGTTATTACCGGTTTACCTGAGCCGGAATATCCATTCCGCAGAATACTATTCTCAAAATCGAATGTTGAAGCCACCCATTTCAGAGTATTATCATTTTTTGCTTCCCTGACAGGTAAACTAAGGATATTAACTCCATCATCAGTTGAAGGAACAAAACTATCCATATTCAAATCAAGCGCGTAAAATTCTTTTTGTGATTCTCTCAATGCCAATTCCGGTGTTGATAACTGAAGAATTTTACGAGGGTATTTTGGAGAAAAGCGAATAGTAGCACCACCATCCACAACCAGCTTACCGAGTCCCATTGCAACATTGGCGATTCCATCTTCAGGCTTTTCAGATCCGATAGGATAGAAATTAAGTGACCTTGCCACACCTGAAATTATAGGATAGAATCGATTGCTATATTGATTTCCACAAACCTCCTGTAATATTATTCCCATTTTTTCTTCATCAATAACGTTAGCTGTTGCTGTCATATATGCTTTGCTGCTCTTGAAATAAACCGAAGCATATACCTGTTTAATGGCATCAGCAAGCTTTGCAACCATCACCTTGCTATCATGATGCGAAGGAATCATGTAGGTGGAGTAAATGCCGGCAAACGGTTGGTAATGTGAATCTTCCAATTTACTTGAAGACCTTACAGCAATGGGTATATTTTTCGATACCTTAAGAAAAGCATATATATCCTGGTAAATCCAACCGGGTAATTCAGCTTTGGTAAAATATTGAAGTATCTCATCATCAGTAAGATCAGATAATCCAATTTTGTATAGATCATTATTTTCCATAAACTCATCAAAGACATCTGTGCTCAAAACAACTGTCCTTGGAATAACAATCACAACATTCTTATATTTATTGAAAAGTTTTTTCTCCTTAATAAGGGAACTAATAAAAGCAAGCCCCCTTGCTTTACCTCCGATTGAGTCCTCACCTATTCGTGAAAAAACCGAATACTTATCATATGTAGCCTTCTCAAATTTTGCAATTACCCCACGCCCCTTACCAAAACGGAAACAGGAAATAGTCATGTCCAGAAATTTCCTCATCTCATCAAGCGAGCTGAAATCGTCCTTGTTCAAATACTTGAACATTTGTGCAATTGGGAATAATGCTCTTGCATTCAGCCATTTTGAAAAATGATCACGGCTTGTATGGTATTCAAGGCTATTATCAGGGATACTCAGAAGAACCTGTTGGAAATCCTGGAGGTTAGCAGTTCTTGCAATTTCCTTTTTCGTAACAGGATCACGGAAAATAAAAGGACCAAAAGCCAGATTTTGTATTATGAAATTCCGTAGTTCAATTGAAAGGTTTTTTGAATACTTGTATAAGAAATCCACATTCATTTCTTTTGCAATCTTCTCATACTTATTGTTAGAAGACTGTAGAACAAATGGCATGTTCACAATGTCTTGCTTAACAAGTTTACATAATCTGATCCCTGCTTCAATATCCCTTCTGCCTTTTCGATTAAAGCTAATATCTGAAATAATACCAAGAACATTATATTTATATTTATTATATAATTCTATGGCTTCCTCAAATGTAGTTGCAAGCAGGATCTTTGGTCTGCCTCTCATTCTCATCATAACCTGGTGCTCATTCAGGGCTTCCTGCTGAAACTCTTTTGACTGATTAAGAATAATCGTATACAGATTGGGCAAGTAAGAGGATACAAACCGAATAGAATTTTCAACAAGAATGATAGCCTGAACACCTATTTTAACAATGTCATGTTCAGCGTTCATCTTATCTTCAATAAGCTTAATTATTGCCAACAGCAGATTAGCATTACCAAGCCAGCAAAAAATATAATCAATGGCACTCAGGTCTTCTTTATTGATACGCACCGACATTTCCCTCGAAAAATATGTTAGGACAACAATTGGAATGTTTTCATAGGCTCTCTTTATTTGCCTGCCCAATTCAAAAATATCCATATCACCTTTGCCCCACATTGTAATAACAAGATCAATATTTTCTTCCTTCAATCGCTGAAAGGCTTTCTCTTCAGAATCGACCAGAATAAAAACCGGCGGATACCGCAAATTCAGAGATACATATTCAATAAATATCTGTTCATCAATCCTTCCATCTTCCTCGAGCATAAAAGAATCATAATTACTACAAACTAATAACACTTTATGAATCCGGGTTTGCATCAGTAAATCAAAGGAGGTATCACTGAAATTAAACCCATAAGATTCTAACATCCCCTTCTTGCCAATACATTCAGGGTTAATGATTTGTTTTTGGTTATTATCTTTACTCATCGTTATTCCTGGTAATTAGTTTATACATGAAAACAGATAAACAATTATTAATAAAAATAACTGATTTCTTTCAGAATGCCTAATTGCTTTTACTATTCATGGTAACCTGACAAGTAAATATTTCAAAATAATCAAGATCAAATAAAGCTGATGAATTCGCCGCTGCAATAACTTTCTTATGATACAGTATCGAAAAGCTTATTTGTTGATTTGTTGATGAGTTTATTTGTAAGAACGGATATAATATATTTTTTAATTAGAATATATTTATTTAATTACGTTATTAATCACGTGATTAATCACTGCTTTAATCACGTGATTATATTTAGGAACGACGACTTAATGACCACTTAATGACTTCTTTATTAACAAACGTATGACTATTGTATGACAATCAGATTACTATAGTACGACCATTGTGTGAATAAAAAAACTGCCTCCGGTTTGAGACAGCTTTTTAAATTCCCTCAGTATTATTTTTTATAATTCCCATGTATTTCCGCTATTCAACAGATCATCAACACACTTAATCTTCGCTTTTGCTCTTATTTCCTCCATCTGATGGTTTACATCATAATCATATGTTTGGGCGTCAACGCTTCTGATAATGCCAAGAGCAACAGGATAGTCAGGATAATGCATGTTTGCAATCATCAGGTGTATTCCCGGATTTATTTCTTTTGCATTATGGACCAAAATATCATCTTTGGTTATCCCATTTTCACCAATATTCACTACTTTCAATTTATTATCTTTACATATGATACCTTTATCGCTATCTTTCCCAAAGATCATTGGTTCATTATGGTGCAGAATTATTTGTCTGTTTTCTTTCTCATCTTTATCAGTAAGATAACCATAAATTTTATCATTGTAGATAACACAATTCTGAAGTACCTCAACAACACTTGTGCTATTATGCCTGCCTGCTTCGATATAAATTTCTGTAGATAGTTTCACGTTACTGTCAATTGTCCTGGCAAAGAATTTTCCCTGAGCACCAATTACAAGTTCTCCCGGATGAAAAGGTTCTTCGACTGTTCCGTATGGTGATGTTTTTGTTACCAAACCCTTAAAGGAGGTAGGTGAATATTGTCCTTTGGTAAGACCATATATCTGATTATTAAAAAGTATGATATTTATATCAACATTTCTCCGGATAGTATGAATAAAATGATTCCCTCCAATAGCAAGGGCATCTCCATCACCTGTAATTTGCCATACACTTAGTTCGGGATTGGCAATTTTTATGCCGGTGGCAATAGCCGAAGCCCGTCCATGAATTCCATGAAATCCATAAGTATCCATATAATATGGAAAACGGGATGAACAACCTATACCTGAAACAAAAACAAAATCTTCTTTTGGAATATCCAATTCAATCAGAGCACGCTGAATCGCATTCATAACAGCATGATCTCCACATCCCGGGCACCAGCGGGCATCCTGATCACTCTTCAGATCTTTAACTGTGAGTTTATGTGTTGTGTCAGACATTTGATTTATCCTCCAGAATTTTATTGATGTTCTTTTTTAGTTCAATCACAGTAAAAGGAAGTCCCTGTATCTTATTATACTGGTTGAACTTGATTTCCTGGTATTTCATTCTTAGATAATCAGCAAATTGGCCCAGGTTCAATTCACAAACTACTATTTTCTTAAATTTTCTAAAAACATCTCTGGTATTTCTTGGAAGTGGCCGGATGTAATTAAAGTGGGCAAGACTGACTTTTTTTCCCTCTTCCCTCAATTCATTTACTACTGTAATAAGGTGTCCGTATGTACCGCCCCATCCAACAACAAGAAGATCACCCTCTTTACCCCCTTCCACCTCAAGATCAGGAATAAAATTAACGACCTTTTCGACTTTTTCATCTCTTATTCTTATCATTTTCTCATGATTCTCAGGATCATGTGAAACATTACCCGTAAGAGCATCTTTTTCCAACCCGCCTATTCTATGTTCCAGACCCTTTGTGCCAGGCAGTGCCCATGTTCGTGCAAGCCTTTTATTATCTCTTTTATAAGGCTCCCAGTTTTTTGTGTCTTCTTTTACAATAGGAGGTTTAATATCAGGATAATCAGCCATTTTGGGGATTCTCCATGATTCAGTTCCATTAGCCAGAAAACCATCTGACATTAATATAACCGGGGTCATATGTTCAAGGGCGATCTTTGCAGCTTCAAATGCATATTTAAAACAATTAGAAGGAGTGCTTGCAGCTAAAACCACTACCGGGCATTCACCATGCCTGCCATATAATACCTGCCAGAGATCAGCCTGCTCGGTTTTTGTGGGCAATCCTGTTGAAGGGCCACCTCTTTGCACATTAACAATTACAATTGGAAGTTCAGTCATCACTGCCAGGCCTATAGCTTCAGATTTTAAAGCCAGTCCGGGACCTGAAGTTGTTGTTACACCAAGCTTCCCTGCAAAACTTGCTCCTATAGTTGTACATATTCCCGCAATTTCATCCTCAGCCTGAAAAGTAATAGCACCCAGGTCACGTCTAAGCGCCACATCTTCCAGAATACCGGTAGCCGGAGTTATAGGATAAGAACCAACATACACGTTCAGTCCGGCTTTCTCCGCAGCAGCAAGGACTCCCCAGGCTATAGCAGTATTTCCATTGATATTACGATATCTTCCCTTTTTTACTTCAGCCCGACTAATATTATAAGGGCATAAAGCCTCCATAGTTTCAGCATAATAGTAGCCGGCTTTAAGCACTTTTTTATTGGCTTCAATGACCATGGGTTTATTCCTGAATTTCTCCTTAAAAAAGTTTTCCGTATAATCAAGCGATTTACCGAATAGCCAGTAGACCATCCCCAAAGCGAACATGTTCTTTGTTCGTAAGATACTTTTTCTGTCGAGATCTATATCCTTGAGTGCCTCTTTAGTCAGACTGGTGATCGGGGCTTCAACTACCATGAAGCTGTCTAAAAATTCCTTACCAATTGGATTTGAATCATACCCTGCTTTTTTAATTCCTTTTTCATCAAAATTGTCAACATCAAGAATAATCACGCCTCCCTGCTTGACCCATTTTGTATTTGCTTTAAGAGCAGCTGGATTCATCGATACCAAAACATCAGCAAGATCTCCGGGAGTTTTCACCTTCGAATGTCCGACATGAACCTGAAATCCGGAAACTCCTCCCACAGTACCTGAAGGTGCACGGATCTCTGATGGATAATCGGGGAATGTTGACATGTAGTTACCGAATAAAGCAGCTGTATTCGAAAAGAGGGTTCCAGTGAGCTGCATTCCATCACCAGAGTCTCCGGAGAACCTAATAACCATTTCATCGCGTTCAACGACTTTGGTTTTTTTATTCATGATTTAAATATTTATTATGTTATATGATTCAGTTCGGTTTTGGAAAAAATTTAATGCATATAAAAACATTTTTTTATATGCATTTCCCATTAATTTTTACCCTGTTACACAAACAAAATGTGACAATTGATATTCTTACCTACAAAAGTAAATATTTTACGATACTAAAATATTTTTTTTCATGTTTTTTTTAGCAGGAATAGCTTATAAAGTTCTGTCAATTAAAAAAATAAACAAAAAAATATCCTGCAACATATTTTCATATATTGAATTCATGTGATTATAATTTATTTTCAATGGTCACATGGAGCTCACCCCGATTTTTTCGGGGTTCGGTTCATGATCAGAAGAAAGCATTTTTTCAATTCCAGAAATCGATTTTTTTGAGATTTATAGCATCCTCAAAAAACATTTTGGCTATTTTCTCAAAGAATGGTGTGAAATCGGAGATATAAAATTGATCCTTTTGTGATTTCCCGGTATTCAAAAGGTTTCTTTCAGTAAGTATACTTTTAAGGAACTCTGCAACAATCCTTCCTGAATCAATTACATCAATATTAAAATTAAAGAACTTGGTTATCTGATTCTTAATAATAGGATAGTGTGTGCATCCAAGTATAAGTGTTTCAATATTTTTCATGCTTTTATCGGAAAGGTACGATCTGATAATTGCATTACTTATATCATCATAAATAAATCCTTCCTCTATCATTGGAACAAATAAAGGGGTTGCCAATGATAATACTTCATATTCAGCATTATTCTTTTTCAATGCTTTTTCGTATGCTCCCGAATTTATCGTCCCTTTGGTACCTATAACCCCAATCTTTTTATAATTGCTTTTCCCAATATATTTAGTTACAGGATCAATTACATTTACCAGTTGAATTTTTTTATCAAAAAAATTTACAAGATCAGTAAAAGCTAATGCAGAAGCAGTATTACATGCAACCAGAATAGTCTTGCATTTTTTCTTAATGAGAAAACCGGTAATTTTTTTTGAATAATAAATTATCGACTTTGCTGACTTATCCCCATAAGGAAGATGGGCAGTATCTCCAAAATATATGATGCTTTCCTGTGGCAGCAACTGTCTGATGGCATGCGCAACAGTCAGCCCACCCACTCCGGAATCAAAGATCCCGATCGGTTGTGAGGATAATAATTTCATGTGTTTATAATTTTATTTTCAACGGTCACATAGCCTGTCCCGACATTGTCGGGATAGCTCACCCCGATTTTTTCGGGGTTCGGTTCATTTAGTTCCCGAATATAATCAAAAAAGATGTGCAAAAAAAAACCATCCGCAATATTGGGGATGGATTTTTCTGTTACAAATAAAAAATATTATTCCTCAAGTCCGAGTTTCTTTTTAACCAGGGGTAAAATATCTTCGCTCTGTTCGGAAAAAAAGATAACTGCACCCCTTGAAAGATCAAATATATATGTAAACCCATTTTCTTTTCCCACATCTTTAATTGCCTTTTCCGCTTTTATAATAATTGGCTGGATTAACTGAGCTTCCTGTTTTTGTAATTCCTGCTGGGCATTATTTGTAAAATCCTGGATTCTACTCTGAAATTCATTAAGTTCTTGTTCTTTTGTTTGTTTCACCAGAGGAGTTAGATTATCCTGTTTTTCAAGATAATCATTCAGTTTATTCCTGTATTCAACCTGCATAATTTCAAGTTCACCCTCCAGGTCCATGGCATATTTTTGAATTATTGCTTCTGCACTATCCCTTTCTGGCATTATACTCAATAGTTCCTGGCTATTTATATGACCAAATTTAAAATTTTGAGCATTTACTGCTGTTCCGGAAAACAGAAATAGAGTTAAAACAAGTAATTTTAATAAATTTTTCATTTCTTTTTATTTTATTTTTCACTCAGAATTCGCACAAAAGTAACTAATTAATTTTTATAACCCAATTTTTCTAAAACATCATCACTAAGATCATATTTAGGGTTAGTATAAAGCATGCTTGGCCCACTTGCTGTATCAAAAATAACAGCATAATTTCCCTCGACAGCAATTTCTTTAACAGCATTATACACCTCATCCTGGATAGGCTTAATAAGTTCCTGCCGCTTTTTGTAAAGATCCCCTTCGCGTCCAAAATATTTATTCTGTAATTCCTTAACTGCTTTTTCTTTACCAATAATATCTTCTTCTCTTTTTATCTTCATTTCCCGGGTAAGCAGAACCTGTTCGTTCTGATAATCCTTATACAATTTTTCAACTTCAGCGTATCCATCAGATATTTCTTTTTCCCATTCCTTTGAAAACTGATCTAATTTATCCTGAGAAGCTTTGTACGAAGGGATATTACTTAAAATATATTCAGTATCAACAAACGCATACCTTTGAGCAAGTGTTAAACCTGCGGAAAGAATAAGAATTCCAAATGTGATTATTACTTTTTTCATGACTAATTCCGTTTTTAGTTAATAAAATAATTAAAATTGCTGACCTATCATAAAATGGAAATGTCCTCCGTTGGCATCCGGCTTACCCGGAACTTCATCAAATCCATAACCATAATCAATTCCCAGTAGTCCAAACATCGGCAGAAAAGCTCTTAGTCCAACACCCACAGCTCTTTTGATTCTATATGGGTTAAAATCCTCGAAACTATACCATGCATTACCAGCTTCAGCAAATATAAGTGCGAAAAGCGTTGCCTGCGGATTCATTGAAATTGGATACCTTAGTTCCAATGTTAGTTTCTCGTACAAATTTCCAGATTTCTGTCCAGTTATAAGCGTCGGTGTCAAAGAACCATTTTCATATCCTCGCTGGGCTATGGTTTCCCTGCCATAGAGGCTGTATCCTGTCATTCCGTCACCACCGAGGTCGTAACCTTCAAATGGTGAAGGACCGATATCCTCATTGTAATAGCCAAGATAACCAAAGGCCGCTTTAGTATTCAATACCAATTTCCCTGCCAAAGTAAGATACCAGTCGGCTTTAAATCCCCATTTATGATATTCAATCCACTTATACTTCACATTATCAGCTATATCCTGGGCTGAAAAATCTTTGCCGCTAATAGCTGAATAGGGAGGTGTGATTTGAAGGCTCAATGAGAAACTGGAACCATGAATAGGATAAATGGGACTTGGCCCGGAAGAATGTCTTGCCAAACGCGTTTTAAAACTAAAATTATTTGACCGTCCGTCAGAAAATAGAAAATACTGTGTCCAGTTATCCAGATTATAATTCTGGTAACTTATTTCGTTATACCAGTGAAAAAAATCATCGGGCCAGCTTAATCTTTTTCCCAAACCAAGAGCACCACCATCAATACTTAAAGATTGCCTTCCACTTTCATCCTTTTCTCTTCCATTTGTCTGGAGAGATTTAAAAAGTGAAAATGTAAAAGAGTTGGGTTTATTACCACCAAACCAGGGCTCAACAAATGTGATGTTATATGACTGGTAATACCTTCCGTTTGACTGTGCTCTTAAACTTAATGTCTGTCCGTCGCCTGTCGGTACCGGCCTCCAGGCTTTAGAATCCAGGATTTTGCGGAAAGAAAAATTGTTAAACCGGAGGCCGATTGTACCTATTAACATATTTGCACCCCATCCTCCGGAAATTTCAAATTGATCATTAGCTTTTTCTTCCAGGTCATATTCCAGGTCAACTGTTCCTTCAGCCTGATTTGGGATAGGATTAGGTGAAATTTTTTCAGGATCAAAATGGCCAAGCTGTGCAATTTCCCTGGCTGAACGCATAATATCCGTTTTACTGAACAGTTCACCGGGGAGGGTTCTTAATTCACGTCTGACAACATGCTCATTTGTTTTGGTATTTCCTGTAATGATCACACGGTCAATATAGGCCGGTTTCCCCTCGTAAACCTGCATCTCCAGATCAATTGAGTCATCTTCAACCTGCACTTCAACCGGATTGATCTGTAAAAAAAGATAGCCTCTGTCCATATAAACTGAATTAACCGCATCTTCATCATAAAATAATCTTTCTTCCAGCAAGGTTTTGTTGTAAATATCTCCGGTTTTAATTCCCAGAACTCTATTCAACAGTTCCGACGGGAATTTTGTATTTCCAACCCACTTGATATCCCCATGAAAGTACTGATTCCCTTCATCAAGCTCAATTACCATTCCTATTCTCTCTTCATTCACAATATATATCGAATCGCTAATAATTTCAAAATCGCGATATCCGAACTCATTATAAAGTTCGTTAAGAGTTGTTTTATCTTCCTTAAGCTTTTCAGGGATATATTTTGATGCTTTGAAAATATTCAGGTTTTTCTTTTTAGTATTCTTCATTTTCCGCCGGAGTTTGTTATCGGAGAACACTATATTACCCTTAAATTCAATATCCTTGATCTTTATTCTTTCAGCTTTACGGACATCAGCTTTCAGTATCAAACTATTGTTCCTGGCAGGATCATCCTTTTTTGAAATATCAACTTCAATTTCGTAAAATCCTTTTTCAACAAAATGGTCTTTTATTATCCTTTTTGAATTACTGATGATATTCTCGGTAACCTGGCTACCCTTTAGCAAATTAATCTTATCCAGTAAGTCTTTTCGCTCACTTTTTGAAATTCCGGTAAATTCAAACCTGGATAATCTTGCTCTTTCCTGAAGATATATATCAAGAAAAACCGAATCGCCCGAAATAGCTTTTTTGGTTATTCTCACATCCGAAAAAAGTCCCTGCGACCACATTTTTTCCACTGCCATAGTTATTCGCTCACCAGGTATCAATATTTTATCACCCTCTTTGAGTCCTGAAATCTGGACAAGGATATTTTCATCAAGATATTTGATCCCTGAAATTGAAATACCCCCAATAATATATTCATCAGGATTAAGATAATCCATAATCTCTTGATGGTCAGCATCATTGCTTTCCTGTGAAAACACAAGAAATGGGGAAAGCAAAAACAACAGAAGTATTGCCTGTATATATCTTATCATTTTTCTACCAATCATAATTAAAAATTAACCTGTTCACTAATCTTGCCAAATCTTCGTTCGCGAGATTGAAAATCTAAAATCGCAGCGTAAAAATCCTCCTTTTTAAAATCGGGCCACAATTTATTAGTAAAATAAAGTTCAGAATAGGCTATCTGCCAAAGAAGAAAATTGCTTATTCTTTGCTCTCCGCTTGTTCTGATCAATAATTCAGGATCCGGAATTTTTTTTGTGCAAAGAAAATTTGAAAAAAATTTTTCATTTACCTGATTCAAATCAATTTTCCCTCTGTTTACTTCTGAAGCTATGTTTTTAACCGCGTTAAGTATCTCCCACCGGGAACTATAGCTTAGAGCAAGCACCAATGATAGCCCGTTGTTTTTTGATGTTTTTTTAATAATATCTTCCAGCTTTTTGTAGACCTTTACAGGCAATCTTGATGTATCACCAATGGTCAACAGACGCACCTTATTTTTCATCAATGTCTTTGTTTCTGCACTTATTGAAGAAACCAGCAGAGACATAAGTGCATTAACCTCTTTCGATGGACGATTCCAGTTTTCAGTTGAAAAAGCATAAAGAGTAAGATATTTTATTCCAATCTCGGCAGCAGATTCTGTAACTTCTCTAACAGCAGCAACCCCGTTTTTATGACCAAATATTCTGTCTTTTCCTTTTTGTTTTGCCCAACGGCCATTACCATCCATAATAATAGCGATGTGATTGGGTAATTTCTCCCTTAATATTTCTTCTTTTAGTATCATTTTTCAATTACCTTTTCATCCCAATATGCCGGACAATCGTCCAAACCACTATAAATCTTATATGTTAAAGAAATACCTGCTATTGAGTACCAGTCACAATTATGAATAAACGACCGGTATTCCGGATCGACTGGATTTTCATATCCATCCAGCCCATCATAAAACATTTTTCTAAAACCCCACTCAATACCAATTCCCATTTTTTTACCAAGATTCACTTTAGCTCCAACCCCGAATGGAATAACTAATTTGTATGTTGGTGCTAATCTTGAGGTATTTATGAACGCTATCCCAACTCCGCCGGTTGTATAAGTGGCGAACTCACCTGATCTGCCAAATGTACTGTATGGCATAAAATTAAACTCAAACTGAAGGGTAGCATCCAGTACAGTACCTGAAAAACGATTATCTCTACTTTGTTGAAACTGGTTGTTGAAATCCTGATCATCAGCCTGCAAGTTCCCATAATAGATACTGCCTCTTATAGTATACCTAGGATTTATGTTATACCTGTACAATCCGCCAAAGGCATATGAAAGGGAATAAAACTGTTTTGATTGATTAATATCTCCCAGGTAATATGAACCACCTCCAAAAATTCCTAAATCAATTTTCTTTTGCGCCTTCGCCCCAATAATTATCCCCGAAAAAACTGCAATGATAATAAATTTTTTCATTTTTTCCAGCTTCGCCCGGAATTCTATTTCTTAAAAACCGGTAATCCGTTTGATCCCGTTTCAATTTTATACACCATGTTTATTACTCCGAAAAAATATACATCTTTCGACTCAGAATATTCTGAGGTATATCCATCAATATAATCCGATGTAGTAAACCTTCCACCCAGTTCAAATCCAATTGACCAGTTTGTGTTCAGTCCGTATTTAAGACCAATACCTAAAGGTACCACTAATGCTGCCGGAGTATAGTCAAGATTAACATCCTGCAGGTTTTCTTTCTTAGTAATTTTAAAGAAGGCCCCGCCTAAGCCAAGAAAAACATAAGAACTAATTGAAGGATTGAACTGACTCATCCCTCTGCCTTTCATCATCAGGTAGCTCATAGCCTCTTTCTCCTTAATAAAGACGTATTCTACCTGAAAAGAAGGTTCAAATATACCTGTATAAAATTTAAAATTTCTACCATCATTGGCATCACCGGCATCGTCACCGTGTAAATATCCATAAATAAAATTTAGCTTCAGGGCAAGTTCTTCGTATAACTTATATCTGAATCCAACATAAATACTAGGCCGAACCTGTGTAAAGTCAATGTCCCTCAAACCGAGAATGTTCTCATCCTTTGACCATCCCCCAATATCACCAAAATAATGGGATGTACCAATACCTAAAACAGCCTCATACCTCCTCATCCTCCATGCTTGTGCATCAACAGTCAGGCTGAACAGAAAAGAAGCAATTAAGAAAAATAAGAGCTTTTTCATGATTTCGTCAGGTTATGTTAATACAAATTTATAAAAAAAAACAACTTTATCCTGACAGTATATAATTAACACACAAGAGAATATTTTATTGCCCGGTATCTTAAAGATTTTTTTACCCGGATTTCATGATAATCAGTCAATAATCTTTGTTTGAAACTAATCAATCGGCCCGTCCGACCGGAGTCATCCGGGCGGGCAGTCCATAGTCAGCAGTCCACAGTCGGCAGTCGGCAAAATGCAAAGTATAAAGTATAAAGAGATTAGCCTAAAATTTTAGTCATTTTAGTCATTCCAAATTTAAGCCACTGAATAGTTATCTTTGTTTTTGTTTATTTACCAATTCCTTTTGTCTACTCCCCACATTAGTTTATTCCGAAGTGTACTGTAATAACTATGACCTTCAAGTTTTATTATTTTTATTTTGAATTCTGCCCGCTTTA
>DAOVLD010000026.1 GCA_030631445.1 Bacteroidota bacterium | reverse complement strand
TTTTTCGGTTATATAAATTATAAAATTATGGCAGTACTTAAACCATTTAAAGGGATCAGGCCAACCAGAGAAATTGCTGAAAAAATAGCCTCCCGTCCTTATGATGTTTTAAATTCGCAGGAAGCGAGAGAGGAAGCTAAAGGTAATGAATATAGCTTGCTTCATATTATTAAACCTGAAATTGATCTTGAACAGGATGTGGATATACATAGTAATATAGTCTATAATAAGGCTAAAGAAAACTATAATAAATTCATGCAAAATGGATGGTTGGTTCAGGATAGTAAAGATCATATTTATATATATGCCCAAACAATGCATGGCAAAACACAATATGGTGTTGTTGGAGGAGCTTCTGTTGATGATTATCTTAATGGTGTAATACGGAAACATGAACTCACCAGACCAGACAAAGAAGAAGATCGCATGAAGCATGTGCGGGTTAATAATGCAAACATCGAACCGGTTTTCTTTTCTTATCCGGCTCACTTAGAATTGGATAGCCTGGTTATAGAATATGCTGATTCAAATGTTCCTGAATATGATTTTGTTGCTGATGATGGTATTAGTCACCATTTCTGGGTGGTAAAAGATGATGAGGTGACTAAACGAATTGTTTTACTTTTTAAAGAAATCCCTTATACTTACGTGGCTGATGGCCATCATCGTACAGCCGCTGCAGCCAGGGTGGGTGTGGAGAAGAGAAAAAATAATCCAAACTTTATTGGTGATGAAGAATATAACTTTTTTCTGGCTGTCCATTTTCCTCATAACCAGCTTACAATAATTGATTATAACAGAGTAGTCAGGGATATGAATGGACTTACACCGGAGGAATTCCTTAAGAAACTTGAAAAGGGATTTAGTATTGAAGAAAAAGGAACAGATATCTATAAACCAGATAAACTGCATAACTTTTCAATGTACCTGGAATGGAAATGGTACTCACTTACTGCGAATGAGAATTTCTACGATGATAACGACCCGGTAGGAGCATTGGATGTAACAATACTTACAAAACAGGTATTGGATCCGGTTCTTGATATCAAAGATCTGAGAAGATCAGAACGGATTGATTTTGTTGGTGGAATCCGTGGGTTAGAAGGGCTGAAAAAACGGGTTGATTCAGGGGAAATGAAAATTGCTTTTGCTTTGTTTCCTGTTTCTATGAAACAATTAATCAGAATTGCGGATACGGGTAATATTATGCCACCCAAAACTACATGGTTCGAACCAAAACTCAGAAGTGGATTGATAATTCATAGCCTTTTATAAGATAATTTTTATAAAATGCACATAACTTGTTGTAAATCAATAAACAATTTTAAAATTCCGATACGTTTAAATAAATGAATTAATAAAATCATAAACAAATCAGATTTTGTATTTAGAAAAAAAATATTAATTTTACTTTCAGTATGATGAAATAGTTTAAATAATCCTTTAAATCAAATAATTATGGCTAACAACTTTTATCGGTTTAAATTTTCAATGACATTCATGCTAATTATTATTAGCGCTTTAGTCATTGGTTGTAAGTCGGACGGGAAGGGGGATAAGGAACCGGAGTTTGATATAGATATGACAGAAATTGATGAGTCCCTCTTTGATAATATCAATCAGGCAAAACAGATTTTTTATGCTATGCCTTCTCCCCTTGAGACAGCTATGTTGGTTAAGTCTGCCGGCGCTGCATATAATGAAGACCTTCTTAACTCCATTGATAATGTGGGTAATTATACTACAAATCGCAGTATGGCTCTTAATCTTGGAATTTATACCTGTGATTTAAGTTTTGCCAGCCTTTTCGACCAAACTCAAACTTCAATTTCTTATATGTCTGCAGCTAAAAAAATGGCAGACGGACTTGGGATCCTTGATGCAATTAGTGAGGAAACTCTTGAAAGACTTGAAGAGAATGTGAACAACAGGGAGATGATCATGGATATTGTTTCTGAAACTTTCATGAACTCCAGTTCATACTTGCAGGAGAATAACAGACAAGCTATTTCTTCAATTATGCTTGTTGGTGGTTGGGTCGAGGGATTATATCTTGCTACTAAACTTGTTGATAAGGATTCTTTCGAAGGGAATAAACTGGTGACGAGGATCGTAGATCAGAAATTATCACTTAATATCGTGATGAAATTACTTGAGGACCAAAAAAGTAATCCTGATGTGGCTGCTATTCTTGATGACATGAATGAGTTGAAAGCTATTTATGAAAAAATCAGTGTTACTACTTCGAAAATAAATGTATCATTTGATGAAGAAACTCAAGTTGCAACACTTGAATCTGAAACAAAAAATAATTTCACACTTGAACTTTTTGCTGAACTTAGTGCAAAAGTTGAGTCACTTCGGGAATCTTATATTCTTTAAAAAATCTTCAATGTTATGAAAAGGAGTTTGTTTGTTTTTATTATTATTGCATTATTATTTGCGTTTCCTCAATCAGGTAAGTCACAGTGCAAAGGTTTTGCGAAAAAAATATGTAAAGCTGAACTTAGCCCGTTTATACATGATGGGAATTATCATGCTGCTATACTGACCGAAGGGGAAGAAGCAGAACTTTATAAAACTTTTTATTCTGATCAGGAATACAGGATAGCAATTTGTGGATCTGTTGGCCTGCCAAATATTGAATTCAAAATTGTGGATGCGCATAGAAATGAATTGTACAATAACCGGATTGACGACTATACTAATGTTTGGGACTTTAAACTTGATTCAAGTCAGCAACTTAAATTAGTGGTTAAGGTATTGAAAGCAGGGGATGAAACCGAAGAACCGGAAAGTGGTTGCGTAGCAATTATGTTTGGTTTTAAGGTTAAGTAACTATTCAAAAATATAAAAGAAAACCACCTTCTGAAAAAAAGGTGGTTTTTTTATATAAGCCAACATAAGAATTCATTAATCTATGTTCTGAGTTTTGGTCGTAAATATTTTCCGGTGTAAGATTTGTCGCATTTAATAAGCTCCTCAGGAGTTCCTTCAAAAATCAGGTTACCCCCCTGTTCACCACCGCCGGGTCCCAGATCAATAACCCAGTCTGCACATTTTATTACCTCAAGATTGTGCTCAATTATTAAAATTGAATGCCCTCTTTCTATAAGGGCATTGAATGAATCAAGTAACTTCCTTATATCATGGAAATGCAAACCGGTAGTAGGTTCGTCAAAAATAAATACAGAAGGACTGATACTTCTCTCTTTGCCTAAATATGAGGCAAGCTTAACCCGTTGACTTTCACCTCCACTTAGAGTGCTTGATGCCTGACCTAATTTTATATAACCTAACCCAACATCTGATAAAGGTCTTAATTTTTCAACTATTCTCTTTTCCAGGGAATCTTCCCCCGAGCTAAAGAAATCAATAGCTTCGTTTACAGTTTGTTCTAAGATATTGTGGATATTCTTACCCCTGTATCTGACATCAAGTATTTCTTTCTTAAACCTTTTTCCTCCGCAGTTTTCACAAACTAGTTCAACATCAGCCATAAATTGCATTTCAACCTTAATAATCCCTTCACCCTGGCACTCATCACATCTTCCGCCATTAACATTGAACGAGAAATGTGAAGGACTGAAATGATTATATTTTGATAATTGTTGTTCCGCATATAGTTTTCTTATCTCATCATATGCTTTCAGATATGTAACAGGATTTGAGCGGGAGGACCTTCCTATTGGGTTTTGATCTATAAATTCAACAGAACCCAAAAAGGATGTATCTACTGTTAACTGATCAAATTCGCCGGGTTGTTTGCCATACTCATTGAGATGTCGTGAAAGAGCGGGATATAAAACTGATCCCACGAGCGAAGATTTTCCTGACCCACTTACTCCGGTGATGACTGTTAAATTATTTAAAGGAAATTTAATTGTAAGATTCCTCAGATTATTTTCCCTCGCACCTTTAATTTCTATAGAATTATGCCATTTTCTTCTTATCGTGGGAACAGGAATTTGCATTTCTCCGGTTAAATATCTGGCTGTCAAACTGTTCTTTTTATTGTAAAGTGCTTTGTTGGTTCCATGGAATACAACTTCACCACCTAATCTTCCTGCTTTTGGTCCGATATCAATTATTTCATCAGCTGCCCGGATTATCTCTTCGTCATGCTCAACAACAAGAACAGTGTTCCCGAGTTTTTTCAGGTGTTTGAGAACATCGATCAGCTTTGAAGTGTCGCGGGGATGCAAGCCTATTGATGGTTCATCAAGGATATACAACGAGCCTACAAGGTTACTTCCCAGTGATGTTGCGAGATTTATCCGCTGAGATTCACCCCCTGATAGGGTTGAGGATAACCTGTTTAATGTCAGATAACCTAACCCCACATTTACTAGGAATTCTAACCGGTTACTAATTTCAATTAAAAGTCTTTTGGCAATTTCCTGCTGATGTGAGGAAATTTTTATCTCTTTGAAAAAGGCATAAAGCTTATCTACAGGCATGTCAACAAGGTACTGAATTGATTTCCCTCCCACTTTTACATAGGAAGCTTCCTTTTTCAGGCGTTTCCCTTTGCATTCCTGACAAATAGTTTTGCCCCTGTACCTTGAAAGTAAAACCCTGTATTGAATTTTGTATTTTTTTTCCTCCAGATAATCAAAAAATGTATTTAACCCTTTAAAGTATCGATTTCCATTCCAGAGTAAATCCTTCTGATCAGGACTTAATTCAAAATATGGTTTATGTATTGGGAAATTGAATTTGTCAGCATATAGAATAAGTCGTTCTTTCCACTTTTTTAGTTTATCCCCCTTCCAGCAAACAATAGCATCCTCATAAACCGATAATGCTTTATTTGGGATGACAAGGTTTTCGTCAATACCGATGATCCTTCCATACCCCCCGCATACCGGACATGCTCCAACAGGATTGTTGAAATTAAACATATGAACAGTTGGTTCTTCAAATTCAATTCCATCAATTTCAAACCTATTAGAAAAAACTTCATCAATAACTTTGTCTCCACTAAATACTTCAATTTCACAGTATCCCTTTCCAATCTGGAATGCTGTCTGAATCGAATCATCAATCTGCCCTGCAGTATCAGTATCGTTGATTACTATTATCCGGTCAATAACAATTTTTGCGTGCTCTAATTCCTCCGGTTCTGTTAATTTGTTTATTAATTCATCTATCTTTTTTATCTGGTTGCCTGTTTTTATTCTTGTAAATCCAAGCTTTTTTAAGTACTCTAAATATTCCGGTATTCCAAATTTCTTATCTATGTAAAGTGGAGCCAGAATGAAAGCTTTGGTTTTTTCAGGAAATGAAAAAAGAAAATCTGCTACATCTTTAACCTGGTGTCGCTTTACAATTTTGTTTGAACCAGGTGAGTAGGTTTTTCCAATCCTGGCGTACAATAATTTGAGGTAATCATAAATCTCTGTTGTAGTTCCTACGGTTGACCTGGGACTATGAGAGTTTATCTTCTGTTGTATTGCAACTGCCGGGGGGATTCCTTTGATGTAATCAACCTCGGGTTTACTCATTCTTCCAAGAAACTGCCTGGCATATGAGGATAAACTCTCAACGTACCTACGCTGTCCTTCAGCATAAAGAGTGTCAAAAGCCAGTGATGATTTTCCTGAACCGGATAAGCCTGTGATAACTATAAATTTGTCTCTCGAGATAGAAAGATCAAAATTTTTCAAATTATGTACTCGTGCTCCTTTTATCTCAATTACTTCTGTTTTCTTTCCCGTTTGCCGGCTGTCAGGTGTCTTTTTACTTGCATTTAATCTCATGTTGCTGCAAATATTTTAACATTATTTAGCAAATTTCAAAAGTAATATTTTTTGATTAAACATTTTTTTTACTTTAATTGCATAATATTAAGATTAAACTAAATACAGGAGGACTGCCTTAGAAACATTTCTACTCCAATTGAATTTAAATAGGAGGTAAGATAATGATTCATAATTTACCTGATTATGAACTGATAGAACGGTTCATGAATGGTAGTCAACCAAGTATTGAAGAGTTAATTAATCGCTACAAAACAAAAGTATATACCTATATTTTGCTGATGGTCAAAAATCAGCAGCTTGCCGAAGATCTGTTTCAGGAAACATTCATTAAAGTAATCCAATCACTTAAAATGCATAAATATAAGGATAACGGAAAGTTTGTTTCCTGGGTAATACGTATTGCTCATAATCTTGTAATTGACCATTTCCGTAAAGAAAAACAGATAAATACCTGTAATAACGAGGATTATGAGTCTGACTTGTTTAACTCAAGTAAATTTTCAGCAAAAAATATTGAACAATTAATTGTGCATGACCAGATAATAAAAGATGTCAGGAAACTTATTGATGAATTACCTGATGATCAAAAAGAGGTTGTTATGCTTAGGCATTATGGCCAACTTAGTTTTAAAGAAATTGCTGAGCAAACAGATGTGAGTATTAATACTGCCCTGGGTAGAATGAGATATGCACTTATAAATATGCGAAAGATGATTGAAGAGAAAAAATTGAGTCTTACCTATTATTAAGAGTGAAGAAGTTGAAAGTTGAAAGTTATAAAGTTAAAAGGGAAGAGGGAAGAATGAATCGCAGAGACGCAGACGCAAAGAAGAGAAAGGTGAAGAATGAAGAGTTTGAGGATAAGAACCAGCACCCAGCAACAGTAACCAGCTGACAGGTTATTAAAAAAGATTTCCACACCTTAAATACTAAATCTTCGGGTATAACGTTTTAATGTATATCAAAACAATAATTATCTGCCTATGGAACAAAGTTATACTCCTATCCCTTTACTCAGTAATAATGTAGATAACGACACGGACTTGTATCACCTTGAATGGCAGGTGGAACATTCTTTTAGTGACGTTTTATCTCTTCTTTTTCTTCTTCAATTTAATGTTAGAAAAGAAGTAACTGAGAGATTGTTTCGACAAATAGAACAATCCTGAAAATTATTAGCTTTATAGTAACTATTCAGTACCTAAATAAAGAAGTGCCTAAAGTGCCTAAAGTTTAAAGTGCCTAAGGAACCTTGAACTTTGAACTCTTCCTTCTTCCTCTTTCTTTTTCCTTCTTACTCAACTTACTCAACTACTCAACTCTTTATTCTTCACTTTTGCCCACAGTGAAATATGCTCCTTCCCTGGTGAAATATTTTCGTGTCTCAAATTTCACCCCGACACGGTCATTCTTCCCTGCGGGGCAGGCACGGCAAGCGTCGCATTTCACGTGGCAAGCTTTTGCCTTGACACTAGTTACCGGTTAATCAGATTAACGGTGTGACAGGCAACAATACCAGCTGTTTCTGTACGTAACCTGCTTGTTCCCAGTTGTATTGAACAGAATCCGTTTTTGGATGCCTGATGTACTTCTTCTGAAGAAAAATCTCCCTCAGGACCAATTAAGATCAGAATATCATTTCCTTTTGTTACCATTTCTTTTAATTCAGGATTAGATTTCTGGTCGCAATAGGCAATGAATTTATTGAAGGAATGTTTTAAGGATACGAATTCTGTGAAATTTGTTATTCTATTTAATTTTGGTTTGTAGGCTTTGACAGATTGCTTCATCGCTGAAACAATTACCTTATCTAAACGTTCGTTGCGAATGGTTTTCCTTTCAGATCGCTCACAAAGCAAGGGAGTGATCTCATCAATGCCAATTTCAGTTGCTTTTTCAAGAAACCATTCGAAACGGCTGATGTTTTTTGTTGGAGCAATTGCAATATGAAGTCTGAAATCCTTTTTTCCAACCTCGTGTTTACTGCTTATAATTTCAACCGTGCATTTATGTAAATCAGGTTTCTTGACCTTTGCTTTGTGGTATCCGCCATTTCCGTCAACAAGGATAATTTTATCACCCTCTTGTAAGCGGAGCACATTTATACAGTGTTGTGATTCCTGCTTCTCAAGCTGGTGTAACTTCCCCTGAATGCCCGGTGTATAAAAAGTATGCATCTTTTATGTAAGTAAAAAAAACAAATTTAGCAATTTCCTGTTAACCTTTATGTTTGTTGGATTATTTGCAGGCAGGAAGGATTAGTGTACAACTATTTCGATATATTTCTGAAAATTATTATAGATTTATTCTTTCTAAAAAAGCTGGAAATGACAAGGATCGGATTATTATCAGACACCCATAGATATCTTCACCCTGATATATTTGAATATTTTGGGGAGTGTGATGAAATCTGGCATGCTGGTGATATAGGTGATATTGAAATTGTACACAGGTTAGAACAATTTAAACCATTAAGGGCAGTTTATGGAAATATTGACGGTCATAAGATCCGTTCCGGTTTCCCGAAAAATCTCCGGTTCATTTGTGAAAATAAATCAGTGTGGATTACTCATATTGGTGGTTATCCCGGAAAGTACGACCGGCTGGTAAGAGAGGAGATACATAAAAACCCTCCCGGATTATTCATCTCCGGACATTCACATATACTTAAGGTTATGTATGACAAGGAACTGGATTTATTACATATAAACCCGGGAGCTGCTGGTAAATCTGGTATTCACAAATTTATAACCGCGGTCAGATTCATTATCGATGGCAGTGATATTAAAGATCTTGAAGTAATTAGATTGGGAGAAAGAGGAAAAATTGTATAACTTCTATAATTCTTCCTCATCACTATTTTCATTATTTTCATATAATCTGAACCTTCTCAGGAACATCTGAAGTTTTCTGTCGACTGATAGCATATATATATAAGATGTCTCACCACTTTTTACATCTAGTCTTCTTTGACCTGTCTTGAGTACCTGAATAGGATCTGTGAATCTATGGTTATTTGAAAGGGCTTGCATAACGCCTCTTGTATATGCGAAATAATACCAGGTTTCATTATCAAGTTTAAGATACAGATCAAACATGTCACCGCTTTTCTTCTTTTGAATTTCAAGGTAACCTTCAATTTTTACGTTCAGTTGTTTATTCATGATATTACCAATACCTATCTTTCCTACTGAGCGATATGAACTGGTTTCCTGGTTCCATTTTAATTTAACATCTGTTAAAAGTATTTTGTATTTTCTGATCCCTTCGGGAAGTTCAGCCATTATTCCAAAAAGACTTGATTCCTGTGATAATGAATTAGCCTGTTCAACACCTATTAGTTCCCGTATACCTTTTTTATATTGCCCGGTGGTCATATCAACAGGCTCAAGTGTGGGTATAACAAATATATCGTTAGCCGCAACCATCATAGCTTCATCGGAAAAGAAGAAATCAAAACCTAACATAACATTCATTGTTGTTAGTTCTGATTCTGATTCATGAAGAGTATTTCCAACAATAGTAATCTTAACCTGTCCATATTCCACAGCCAGATCAAGCGACCCTTCACCATAAAGATTACAATAATTTTTATCAAAACTAAGCAGGTTGCCTGGTAAACTTTCATCAGTCAATTTTTCCAAACTACCTATTTTGTAATTATCTGAACCTTCATCATAATACAAATAACCTTCAGCTTGCGTTATAAGGTTATCACTGTAGTCTTTTCGTCCGCCCATAAATGTTTGATAAATATGAGTGGAGTCTTCCGTGATATAAAGACCGCTGAAAATTCTTCTGCCATCACTATTCCGTAAGTTAGATGAAACAGGAATCAACACATTCTCAGGATTGATCTCAGATGTAAATTGTAAATAATTCTGAGCTATGCCGGCACACTGGTGTTCAATTTGTACTCCTCCTGTAAAAGTCAGATAATCTTTATTCGCATTTATATTTACATCTCCAATAAAACGGAAGTAGGGACTTAATTTAAAATCATCATTTTCTTCGATGGTTCCGTATCCGACCGTTACTTTCTCTTTGTTTACTGTTATGCTGTCAAACCTAATTGGTTGAAGATTTTCATTTTGGTCAATATAATTATACAATCCTGAACCGGTATAATTTTTTTTATCATGGATATTTACACTTGCCGGTTCAATTACAAACCGGTTGTTGGCAAGAATCTTTGCATCTTCAAGAGTTCTTATTCTCGATTTGTTTTCAATTTTAACAATACCTTCATGAGGAAAGATCATTGCATCAGCTATTTCAATAAAATTTACTTCATAAGCAGTAATAAGATTCTCTTCCATGCTGTAAACCGCTGAGTCGGTTACAAATCCTAATGAGTCTTTTTTTGGATTGATTGAAACTAAAGTTGGTTTTTCAATTCTGGCATCAGCTTTGCCCATTGCCAGCTCTTTAACATTCATATTCCATATAAAATAGTCCAGACTGGTTGTTATCTGGTTTTCAGGGAAAATCATATCGGTTGTATCAGAATTTGAGGCGAATAAGCCACTATTATTACTTAAATCAATATGTGCGCTTACATTGTCAGCAATAAATGCATATCCGTCAGTTTTTTTCGATTTTAACCGGAAGTTAGCTGTATCAGTATCAAAAGACTTTTCTGTAAAAAGATAATTATCCGATGTTAAAATGGCATCAGGCAGATCAATTCTTCCTGACCCTAAAAGGCCATCAGGTTTTAGTGTAACTGATCCTTTCAATTTCATCTTATCATCAAATAATGAAAAATCATTCTCAGTGCTCTCGGCAATCCATTCATCTTTATTTGGGTACCATTTTATCCGGACATTATCTGTACTTAATTCTGGAAACTTCACACCGGTTTCCTGCTTATTAATACTAAAAGTTTGAGCTTCGGCAAACATTGAATCGGGATAAAAAACAAAATCATCAGATTCAGTAAAGGAAGAAAGATAATGCAATTTTCCCTCGCCCTTGAGTCCTTTATTACTTAGTTTGATATTATTGTAAAAAGTTCCTTTTCCTTTATATGCAGGAAGCCCTTCGGCAGGAGTTGTGTGCGAAAAACCGAGTGAATTATCTTCCTGTACTGTAAGTGTTTGTGAGATTTCCGGGAATATACCACTACTGAATTTACCTTTGAACTGCACATCTTCTTTTTTGAATCTGTCCAGGTTATTGATTGTGTAAGGTTCAAGCTCAAAATAAAAATCATCGCGGGAATCTGTGCTGTCCAAACCGGGAATATGATCGTAATAAACGAAAGAATTGGACAAACTGTGAAGTATTGGGTATTCAGGGAATTGATAATATCCCGATTTATTCGAAGGATGATCAATAAGTAGTTCCCCTGTTATCATTTCAATAGTATTCTTGATTTCTGAAAGTAAAGCGTCTCCATAAATATTGGATGTATCTGTCTGAATAGATAGCTGCATAGAGTCAAGGTTGTGAAGATCAATCTTAAAAGAATCATACTTGAATTCAAAATTTTCGCCAAAAAATGTAAAAAGACCAGCTATGATTTTCCCGTCAAAATCAAAATTCCGGTTTTTACCAAGAATAATTTGTTCATTTTTTGGCCATATGATAACATTTTGAAAATCGCTAAGAAATATTTGAGATACACCATTAATGGTCAAATTATTAGTATTCAGATCAAGTGTGGCATTTTCAAGCGGAGCCCTTGTATTTGAAACAAAACCAATCACATCAAAATCAATCTCTCCGGCAAATGCATCAATAAAATCGTATAACCGTTTTTTAATTGTTACTTCACCCGTATTCTGATCATAATAAATAAAACCACCTGTTGATAATCTTACACAGAGTTGTTTTATCTGGTATGGTGGTTTATTCATCCATTTTGCCAGTTCATCAACAGGAAAAGTTTCGGAGTAATACCATTTGGCAAAATTTTTCAGTGTAAAAAGAGGATGATGTTCATCGATTCCCTGGATTCTGTGGAATTCATTTTCGTTATAATAACTGATTGATTCAAATCGTGCCTGCCCAAGACTTGCTCCTCTTGACATTGTCATTTTTATTTTTGGATCCTCAATCTTCCATGAGAACATCTCAAATTCCATATCAAGATTGTGGTAGGAATTAAAATATGGGCTGTGAGTAAGTTTATCATTTGTACGGTACAACGTTATTTCTTTATTTGAAACTTGATAATTGAAGGCAATTCCGGGATGGAAAATAGAGTCTTCTTCAAGGTAAATTGTTGCAATAGCTTTTTTGCTGGCAATGCGGTCTTTTGAAAATACAATATATTCTGACTTAATATTCAGCTGCAGGGTGTCGTTCTTAAAAATTGAGAGATTGGCATTTTTGTATTTATCACCTGTTCCGTTTAGCTTACTGCCATGCATTGAAACACCACCCTCAAAGTTGATATTCTCAAACATATTCACAATCAGAATACGTTTGGTATAAGAGTTGAACCTGGGAAATGTAGCCATGTTGGGTGAGGGAATAGCTCTTATCCTCTCTTCAAGGTTCCCCTTAAGTGGTTTGTCCAGGTAAATATGGTGGTAAAAAAGTACCGAATCAGCTGAGTAATATGGATGACTAAGATTTATCTGGTAATTCTGTAGCTCAGCATAAACACGGGTTCTGTCAAATCCGGCTCTTTCCCAACTTACAATTCCTCCCTCACCAATCCACACTGCCCTGTCAGGAAATAATGTTCCCTGTGTTTGATAAATTATACCACTGTCTCTTTGAGCATAACAGACCAGATCTGATTTT
>DAOVLD010000173.1 GCA_030631445.1 Bacteroidota bacterium | reverse complement strand
GATGGATTTAGCCGCATTGAATAAAAAGGCGCTTCTTATTCCAACACCCGGACAAACGGAACAGGAATATCTTGCCTGTTATATGGTAAAATGTGGCAGGCATATTTCACTTTCCCAAAACAATATCTCTGACATTTGGAGCAAATTAAAGGAATTAAATGCCTTGAAACCGGAGCCGTTTAAGCATAACAACGACATGTTTGAAAAACAGGATATATAAGTGATGCTTCTTCACCTCATTTCCTCCTCTTCCTTCTTCCCTTTTATCTTTTTACTTTTTACTTTTATCTTTCGACTTTTGCCTTCTGCCTTCTTCATCCAATCATCAACACTCCTCCTGCTACCAGAAATCCGGTAAAAAATCCGGCATAAACCTGCGCCGGAGTATGCTTATTCAATTCCAATCGTGCAAAACCTATTAATCCACTACACAGGATCAATCCCATCCAAATAGCTTTCATATCAACACCCAGCTGCCATGATATACTTATGATCGCTCCTGTCAAACCGCCAATTCCAATCATATGAATGGAAATTTTCCACTTTAAAGACACAAGCAGTGTAACCACAACTACTGAAAAAGAAGCGAGGAGATACATTTTTATCAAATCAGGTACCTGTAACCTGTTAAGCAGGTAAAATCCCAGATAATAGAATATACTATTCATCGTCAATGGGATTATCCGTTCACGTGAAGTGTCCATATGGATAGATTTGATAACCTTTTGAGTAAGATAAAAGGGTACAAGGGACAAGGGAAGTATTATTGTATTGACAACGATAATTATAAGAACAATACATTTTGCCGGTCCGGGTAGATAAGACAGAAAAGTGCCTGAATTGAAAAGTATCAACATTCCATATACCGGCATAAACATGGGATGCAGTATCACGGAAATAATCTTAGCCATTAATTTTTGCATAGATACGGGTTATGGGGTGAAAGAGCAGAGAGCAAAGAGCGAAGAGCAAAGAGTAAAGAATAAGAGGCTATGAGCTTTTTGCATTGTAATTATTTATTGTAATGACTTTCTGAAATTTGTGATTTTTCTGGAAAGCAGGTCTAATTTAGAAAGAAGATCATTTCTTGTTTCTTCGTCAATTAATTTTCTTTTGTGAAGGATAAACAAAATATTTGCGCATTCAAAAATTGATCTCCGTGAAATATTTAAAAAATTAGCAAAATCTTTATCTGAGAACGAACCCGAACCCTCTGAAATATTATTTGAAATGCTCATCCCAGCAGCTCTAAATTGCTCAGCAAACCGATAGTATCTTTTCTTTTCAACTTGATCGGCAATATCAAACAATTCATCTGATACTTTTATTGCGTCCTGCCAAATCTCCAAATTTTCAAATCGAAACATATATTAAAGTTTAAATTTTCTTTTCTTCTTTTCTTTCTTCTTTTCTCTCTTCTCTTCATTCTTCCTCTTCGCTCTCTGCCCTCCACTCCTCATTCTTCCTCTTCGCTCTCCGCTCTCCGCCCTCCGCTCCTCATTTTTCCTCTTCGCTCTCTGCCCTCCGCTCCTCATTCTTCCTCTTCGCTCTCTACCCTCCACTCCTCATTCTTCCTCTTCGCTCTCCGCCCTCCGTCCTCCGCTCCTCCTTTACAGTTCCTTCCTAAGCCTTGCCACCGGTATCTTCAACTGCTCACGGTATTTTGCCACTGTTCTTCTGGCTATCTGGTAGCCTTTTTCTTTGAGTATTGCACCAAGTTTCTCATCGTTGAGTGGTTTTTTCTTATCTTCATTCTCAATACATTCCATAAGGATGGCTTTTATTTCCCTCGTTGACACTTCTTCCCCTGATTCTTTCTGCATTCCCTCCGAAAAAAAGTATTTTAAAGAAAAAATTCCGAAGTGTGTCTGGATATATTTACTATTGGCAACCCGTGAAATAGTTGAAATATCCATTCCTGTCATTTCTGCAATATCCTTAAGGATCATGGGTTTAAGTTTTGTCTCATCTCCTTCATTAAAATATTCTTCCTGGTAACTCAATATTGCATTCATAGTAATTAAAAGGGTTGCCTGTCTTTGTCTGATTGCATCAATGAACCATTTTGCTGAATCAAGTTTTTGTTTAACGAAGCTTATTGCCTCTTTCTCATTTTTCGAGGGTTTGTCCTTTTGGGCTTTAAAAGATCTGAGCATTTCAGCGTAGGTGCGGCTTACGCGCAAATCAGGAACGTTTTTTGAATTTAGTAACAGTTCAAATTCTCCATCTCTGTTTTCCAGTACAAAATCCGGCACAATTTGATGGAATAATTTACTGTGCGGGTCATTTACCGAGCCACCCGGTTTAGGATTTAATTTCAATATCTCATCAATTGCCTCTTTTAATTCTCCATTAGCCAGGTTCATCCTTTCTTCTATTTTCTCATAATGTTTTTTAGTAAATTCCTGGAAGTAGTATTTCAGAATTTCCCGTGCCCTTTTCTTAACAGGGTCATCCTGATCCTTTCGCTCTATCTGAAGAAGCAAACATTCCTGCAGATCACGGGCTCCTACTCCGGGAGGTTCAAAATCCTGAACAATTCTCAGGATATTAAGCAATTCTTCTTCGCTTGTTTTAGTATTCTGCAAAAATGCAAGGTCGTCTACAATACTTTCCAGTCTCCGTCGAAGGTAACCATCTTCATCAATGTTCCCGATAATATATTTAGCAAGTTCTTCTTCCTCCTCGGTGAGTGACTGCAGCCCCATCTGGCTTTTCAAGTGCTCATGAAATGATGAACCGACCGAAAATGGTATTTCGGCATTTCTTTCAACATCTTTTGAATAATTACTTGTTGTAAGTCTGTAAGAAGGAATATCGTCCTCATCAAGATAATCAGACAGGGAAAACTCCTCAGTATTATCCTCAAAAGTATCATCAACAACGTCTTCCTCTTCCTGCTTATTAATCTCTTCGTCCACTCCTTCCTCAAGAACAGGGTTCTCTTCCAATTCCTTTTTAATCCGTTGCTCAAGCTGCATTGCAGGTATCTCCAGCAGCTTGATCATCTGGATCTGCTGAGGAGAAAGTTTTTGTAATAACTTCTGCTGTAACCTTTGCTTAAGCATTATGCTAAATAATTAAAGTTCTTCAGGATAATATGTAGTTAATAGTGTTACGAGTTACGAGTTACGGGTTAAGATCAAACTTTAATCATCTTCAAACCTTAAACTCTTCTCTCTTCACTTTTTAATTTTTAATTTTTAATTTTTAATTTCTTTCTTCCTTACTCACCCACTCAACTTACTCAACTTACTCAACTACTCAAAACTCCGCATTCCGTGGTGTCCTTGGAAAAGGAATAACATCTCTAATATTACTCATTCCTGTTACAAACTGAACCATTCGTTCAAAACCAAGACCAAAACCACTATGCGGGGCTGTGCCGAATTTTCGCGTTTCAAGATACCACCATAATTCCTTTTCAGGTATTTTCAATTCATTTATCCTACGCTTCAGTTTATCATAATCCTCTTCTCTTTGTGATCCGCCAATGATCTCTCCCAGGCGTGGAAACAATACATCCATAGCCCTTATTGTTTTTCCATCAGTATTTTGTTTCATGTAAAATGCCTTGATCTCTTTTGGATAATCGGTCAGGATCACGGGGCATTTATAATGTTTTTCTACCAGGAATCTTTCATGTTCTGCCTGCAGATCGCTTCCCCATTTAACAGGGAATTCAAATTTTTCATCAGCCTTCTTAAGTACCTCTATTGCTTCCGTGTAATCTGCTCTTACAAATTCCTTTTCAACAACAAACTTCAACCTTTCAAGCAGTTCTTTATCATACATTTTATTAAGAAATTCCAGATCATCCGACGAATTTTCAAGCGCATATCTGACTATATATTTTAAAAAGTCTTCAGCCAGGTCCATATTATCATTAATATCATAAAATGCCATTTCCGGTTCAATCATCCAAAACTCTGCCAGGTGTCTGGGGGTATTTGAGTTTTCAGCCCTGAAAGTAGGACCAAAAGTGTATACTTCTGATAATGCCAGGGCTCCCAATTCAGCCTCAAGCTGTCCTGAAACTGTGAGGTTTGTCTCTTTCCCGAAAAAGTCCTTTTCGTAGTCAACCTTTCCTTCAGGAGTTTTCGGAGGATTAATATGATCCAGAACGCTTACCCGGAACATTTCTCCCGCTCCTTCAGCATCCGAACCGGTAATTATTGGTGTATGAAGATAATAAAATCCGTTGTCATTAAAATATTTATGAATTGCATAAGCCATTGTATGCCTGACCCGGAATACCGCACCAAATGTATTGGTTCTGAAACGAAGATGGGCAATCTCCCTGAGGTATTCCAGGGTATGACCTTTCTTCTGTAATGGATAACTGTCCGGATCGGCTGTCCCGTAAACCTCAATTTGCCCGGCATGGATCTCCACATTCTGCCCATGTCCTTCCGACTTCATAAGTGTTCCCTTCACACCCAGGCACGATCCTGTGGTAATTAGCTTAATAGTCTGTTCATCAAATTCAGGGAAATCAACCACAATTTGTATGTTGTTAATTGTTGACCCGTCATTAAGTGCTATAAAGCCAATTTTCCTGCCTCCTCTTTTTGTCCTTACCCATCCTTTAACATGTACCTCTTTCCCGAAACTTTCTGAAACAAGCAGGTCTTTTACTTTTATTCT
>DAOVLD010000296.1 GCA_030631445.1 Bacteroidota bacterium | reverse complement strand
TCGTGTTACTAATTGTATTGATGACATTTCAAGTGAGAATAAAGCTACCTGTTTATTAAAATCAACTGCTGCGTTTCTTGCCATAGAAAGTGCAAGTGCTGTTTTACCCATACCCGGACGTGAAGCTATAATGATAAGTTCGGATTTTTGCCATCCTAAAGTAATCCTGTCAAGTCGAGTAAAACCCGAAGGGATACCTTTTAAGTGATCTGTGGAATCTTTTGCTGCTTCAATTTCTTTGATAGCTTCTGAAATCAGTGATTGCATATTATCATAATTTCTTCGCAGGTTGGTTTCGCTAACTGAAAACAGACTTTGTTCGGCTTTGTCAAGCAAGTCAAAAACATCCGTAGTATCTTCAAAGGCATCTTTAATTATTTCGGATGAAATACGAATCAACTCACGCTGTATAAATTTCTGAGAGATGATACGTGAGTGATATTCAACATTTGCTGTAGAAGCAATCCGGTTGGTAAGTTGTGTAATATAATAAGGACCACCGACAAGTTCCAGTTCACCGCTTTTTTTTAATTCGTTTGTAACCGTTAAAATATCAATAGGTTCTGATTTTGCGAACAGGCGTGTAATAGCCCTGTAAATAATCTGGTGAGATTCTTTATAAAATATTTCTGGTTTTAAAATATCAATTACAGCAGTGAGTGCATCTTTTTCAAGCATGATGGCACCTAATACTGCTTCTTCAAGGTCAATGGCTTGGGGAGGAACTTTTCCGTGTTCCGGGAAATTTTGTGTAACCGGCGTCCTTTTAATTCTTTTCCGGTTATTTTCCTGTGGCTTTTTTACTAATTCTTCCATGGTTCAAAAATACTAAAAACAAAATTCCAATAGTATTATTTTCAAATAAAGTTTTAAACAAAGACACTTTTTTGGTTTTTTTTAATAATTATTATATTTTTGTTGTGAACCAAAACCAAAAAATTATGAAAGCATTAAAAATTATTGGAATTATAATTTTGATAATTATAATTCTGTTTTTAGTTATTGGTATCTTTTTACCTTCAAAGGTTGTAGTTGAAGAATCAATAACTATTAATCAAAAACCCAATGTTGTATTCAAACAAGTTAACAAATTAAAAAACAGGGACGTATGGTCACCTTATAAAGAGATTGATACAGCATCAATTATTACTTTCGAAGGTCCGGATTTAAGTATAGGAGCAAAATATATCTGGACAGGCGGAACAATGGGCGACGGAAGCCTTACAATTGTTGAAAGTGTACCTTACAGCAAAATCAAAAATTCTTTAGACTTTTTAGAAAAAGGAGGGGCTGAAGAGATCTGGACTTTTGAAGAAGCCGGCGACGGAGTTAAAGTTACCTGGCAAACCACTATTATAGATTTACCATATCCGTTTGGAAGATGGGCAGGTCTTTTTATTAATGGCATGATGAAACCTATTCAGAAAAAAGGTTTGGAAAATTTACAAAATGTATGCGAAGCAATAATTTTTTATCCCGAAATTACTGAAGAATATTTTGAAGGTCAGAATACATTGGCTATTAAAGACTCTGCATTTATACCCGATTTAATGCAAAAATTTGGTGAATTGTACGGAGAGCTTATGGGATACATAATGCGTTATCGCTTGCAAATGACAGGCCCGCCCTATGCAAAATATTATAACTGGGAACCGGGAGAAATAATCGTTCTTGAAGCAGGTTTTCCTGTCGCCAAAGAATATAAGGGAAAAGGAAGAATTATGGCAACTGAATTAGCTCCCGGAAATGTTGTAACAGCTACACATTATGGTCCTTACAGTACATTCGAAAAAACTTATGAAGCCATTGATGAATATATCATTGAATTTGGAAACGTAATAGATGGTTATCCATGGGAAGTATATATAATATGCCCGGCAAAAGAACCCGATTCAACTAAATGGGAAACAAAGATTTACTTTCCTGTTGAGTAACAAGAAGGTTAAAAATATTTAACCGGATGATGTTTGTGAAATTTTTTCAGGCGGTGCTCAAGGTCAGGGAACTGGCTTTTATGCACTAATGAAACACATGCTCTTAATCCTTCTAATCTTTCGCTTCCTGTAATGGCTAAAGATATTCCACT
>DAOVLD010000025.1 GCA_030631445.1 Bacteroidota bacterium | reverse complement strand
TCCCTATTGTATAGGAGGAACGGGTGTTGAAGTTGGATTATCCGGTTCGGAAGTTGGGATCGATTACCAGTTACAGAAAGATGGATCGAATATTGGAACTGCAGTTTCGGGAACAGGATCAGCAATAAGCTTCGGAAACCAAACTGAAGCAGGAAATTATACAGTGGTTGCAACCAATACCACTACCGGTTGTATAAATTCAATGACCGGTTCAGTTGATGTAGTAATCAATCCTCTTCCAACACCTGTGATTTCAGGAGATCAACAGGTTTGCGAAAATGACCAGGGATTGTCCTATTCAACACCTTACATTGATGGACATAATTATAATTGGTTAGTTACAGGTGGATCGATTGCCTATGGTCAAAATACTCATTCCATTATCGTTGACTGGGGATCGGTTGGTACAGGAACCGTTAAAGTCCTTGAAACCATTGATGCCACAGGATGTGATTCAACTTCATCCGATTATTCAGTTACTATTTATCCCCTTCCTTCCACTCCAACTATTACGGGCGAGTTATCCTATTGTGCTGGCAGTACAACAACACTTATCTCTTCTGCCGGAGTTGGTTATTTATGGTCGACCGGAGAGGCAACCCAATCCATTGATGTAGGAGAAGGTGATTATTCTGTTCAAACTACCGATGCGAATGGTTGTCAGAGCTATGTATCGTCCACGGTAACTGTAACTGAAATTCCATTGCCTACTGCAACTATATCTGGTGATGCAGCAATATGTGATGATGGCTCTGAGGCCATTATTACCGTTAATTTGACCGGAACAGCACCATGGGAAATTACATATCAGATTGATGGTGCAAATGATAGTATAATTACAAATATCAACTCAAGTCCATACAAATTCAATACACTAATACCCGGACAGTATTTAATTAGCCAGGTATCAGATATATTCTGTACCGGAAATTCATTCGGATCAGTTACTATTACAGTTAATCCCTTACCGGACGTTAAAATTATCGGTTTATATACATATTATAATATAAATAAAGATACCGTCAACCTTAATGCAACTCCTCCAGGTGGAAATTTCTATGGAAGTTCTGGAATTGACGACTATGAAAAAGTATTTAAACCTTCGGATGCCGGATTAGGTGATCATAATATTATTTATACATATACTGATAACAACCTTTGCACAAATTATGATACAGTAAAGGTAACAGTTATTGATGCTGAAGGAGAAATTACTTCCCTTTCCGGGAATGATGATTTTATTTATTGTTATGATGGAGCAATTGACACCATACAGGGGAGTTCAGCCGGAGGAGAAATCGGAGGTAGATTTTCCGGAAACGGAATAGATTCAATTGATCTGGATCTGGCAACCTTTAATCCAATCCTTGCCGGACCAGGAACTCACAGAATTATATATACTTATATTAAAGATTCAGTTGCCCTGGATATTGTAGAATTTTTTACAGTTGATTCAATTGGAGAAATCGATTTTATAGGACTGGATCAGGAATATTGTATAAATAATGAAGCTGTTGAACTCACTCCAATTTTGCCAACAGATGGAGGTGGCTCTGGAACTATGGCATTTTCCGGTTCTACAGGAATTTCAGTAGATATTTTTGATCCTGGTAGTGCCGTGATTGGAATAGATACCGTAACCTTAACTTATATTAGAGATTATTCGGGTTGTAAAAAAATATTAAACAAAACTGTTCAGGTATATGATATTCCTCACCTTGATTTTACTATATCCGATGGATGTGTTAACGAAAGAGATTCAACCATCTTTTTTAACCTTACAAGCTCCATCGATCCGGTAATAACCTGGGAATGGGATTTTGATGATCCCGCAAGTTTGGGGGAAAACACCAGTGACCAGATGACACCCAAACATCAATATCCCGGATTTGGGCGAAGGAGTATTGAGATGATAGGTGTTACAGACAAAAATTGCCGCGATACACTGGTTAGGGATATTGATTTCGAGGAAAAACCACTTGCCGGGTTTGAATGGGAAAATGAATGTTATTCTGAAAATAAAAGCATACCGTTCAGGGATAAAACATTTAGTAATTCGCCGATAACTGATTATCTCTGGAAGTTTTACGATACGAATGGAACCGACACTCTTGCTACCTATAATACAAAAGATACAGATTTTGTTTTTCCAACCCAATCAGATTATTCAATTGAATTAATTGTCAATACTGCCAATGGTTGTACAGATACTATAAATCAAACTATTCAATTGAGACCAACAATCAGGTTAATTGATGAAGTTTATTTTGAAGACTTTGAATCTGGTCCCCAAGGCTGGATTGCGGAAGCAGCTGATTTTTCTGTAAATTCATGGGAGTTCGGGCTGCCTTCCAATAACATAATAAATTCAGCCGCAAGCGGAAATACCGCATGGGTTACAGACCTTAACGGTAACTATTTCGATAGTGAAGACTCCTGGATTACGAGTCCCTGCTTTGATTTTAGAGAAATGAACCGTCCTATGATTAAAATGAATATACTTATCAATAGCGAGGGAGACCGTGATGGAGCAATTCTGCAGTTCTCGACAAATAATGGTATTGACTGGAACAGGGTGGGTGAGTATGGAGATGATAAAGGCCTGGGTTGGTTTAACTCAGTTGGGATTTTGGGAAATCCCGGTGGTCAGCAACAGGGATGGTCAGGTACAGGTAATAACGACTGGCAAGAGGTACGGCATGATCTGGATCCATTGATCGGATCGAATGGGGTTCAGTTTAGAGTGGCGTTTGGAGCAGGAGCAGAAGGAAATATGGAAGGATTTGCCTTTGACAATGTCTGGATCGGTGAAAGGACACGAAAAGTAATATTGGAACATTTTACCAACACTGCCGAGTCTCAAAGTGAAAAAGCTGATAGTACCGTAAATGCCATTGCAAATAAAGACACACTGGATGTTATTGATATTCAATATCATACAAACTTTCCCGGCAGTAATGTCCTGAATGAGTATTATCCTGCAGGTCCCGGCGCAAGAGCCATTTATTATGGAATCTCAGATGTTCCTTATAGCGTAATGGATGGTTGGGAATATTTCGAGGGATTTGATGATCAGGATAACTATCTCTGGAAAGAATCCAACCTGATCAAAAGATCTCTCAACGATCCGCAGGTACAGGTTAATTTAAACGCAAAGATATTAAATGGAACTACACTATCCATCGATGTTAAAGTGGATACATTAAAATCTATTCCTTCGAATCATGAGGTAACACTTCATATTGTAATACTTGAAAACCAGGTTGAGGAAGGTGATAAAACATATGAAAATGTAATCCGGAAGATGCTGCCTGATCCGGGCGGTACACCAATAACAACCGGTCTTTCACAGGGAAGTGTTTTAATTACAGAATCATGGTTGTTTAATGTTTCTGAGATTGATCCTGCTGCACTTATTGTAGTTGCCTTTGTCCAGGATGAAGAAACCAGAGAAATATTCCAGGCTGCTTCTGTTAATTACACTGTCATTACTGGAATTACATTTCCTGTTTCGGGAATCAGAGAGCTTAGCTTCAAGATTTATCCAAATCCAAGTTCGGGAAAAACTTATTTATTATTTTCCGAACCATTGCAAGAAGATTATTCTTTAAGAATCTTTAATAACCTTGGTGCCCTGATAGAAAACAAGGTTTTAAGAAATGGTGTACAATATCATGTTCTTGATACAGAGAATTACCAAAACGGGATATATTTTATCCGGATAATGAAAGGTAATAAAACGATTGGCATAAAACGACTTTCAATAATACATTAGATAGATATTAATTCATTTTTCTTCTTTAAATTGATTCCGGGTGTTGCATTGCGAAACTCAGGAAAATGGATACTTTTGTATTCTCTCTGAAAAATACCTGTAATAATTGAAAGAGACTGGTTGTATATATGTAAAGTGATCATGTTGATAATGTTAACAGAATTGAATTATGATAAAGAATAAAACACTTTTAATGATATTAGATGGATGGGGAATAGGCAATAAATCAAAAGGCGATGTTATATACCATGCTGAAACCCCTAATATGGATAGATTATATAAAAAATATCCACATTCACAGTTGCATACTTCGGGAGAGAGTGTTGGTCTTCCCGATGGACAAATGGGAAATTCTGAAGTAGGGCATATGAATATTGGTGCCGGCAGAATTATTTTTCAGGACTTTGTACGTATAAATAATGCTGTTCGGGATGATTCAATTATGCAGAATCCTAAACTGGTTGAGGCTTTTACTTATGCAAAAGAAAACATGAAAAAAGTACATTTCCTTGGACTAGTCGGACATGGAGGTGTTCATGCATCACAAAAGCATTTGTACAAGTTATGCGATATGGCAACATTATTTAGGCTTAAAGATGTTTATATTCATGCACTTACGGATGGCAGGGATACTGACCCAAAAAGCGGAAAAGGTTTTATCAAAGAATTGCTTGAATATCTTGAAGGATCATCTGTGAAAATTGCCAGTCTCGTTGGAAGATATTACTCTATGGATCGTGATAAACGCTGGGAAAGGATCAGGGAAGGATATGACCTAATGGTGAAAGGAAAAGGCAAACCGGCACATAACATTATTCAGGCTATTCAGGAATCATACGATCAGGGTATTACTGATGAATTTATAAAACCGATTGTTTGTGTTGATAAAAACGATAAACCTGTTACACTGATCGAAGAAGGTGATGTAGTAATATGTTTTAACTTCAGGACCGACCGCCTCCGGCAAATGACAATTGCTCTGACACAGGAAAAAATACCGGAGTATGGTATGTCAGTAATGGATTTAAGGTACTATACCCTTACACAATATGATGAAAGTTTCGCAGGGGTTATAGTTGTTTTTAACAAAGCGGATATTACAAATACCCTTGGTGAAATTATCGCAAAGAATTATAAAAAGCAGATCCGGATTGCGGAAACTGAAAAATATGCTCATGTTACTTTTTTCTTTTCAGGAGGAAGGGAAGAGGAATTCGAAAATGAGAAACGCATATTAATACCTTCTCCTAAAGTTGCCACATACGATCTGCAACCTGAGATGAATGCCTATAAAGTAAAAGATGCTATTGTGAATGAGCTGAATAAAAAAGGAGTTGATTTTATATGTCTGAATTTTGCTAATTGTGATATGGTTGGACATACCGGCGTTTATGATGCTATTAAAAAAGCTGTTGAAGCAGTGGACGAATGCGTAGGTGAAGTTGTTGATGCTGCCCGGTTAAACGGATATGATACAATGATAATTGCCGATCATGGTAATGCTGATAATGCCCTTAATTCCGATGGATCACCAAATACTGCTCATTCACTGAACCCTGTCCCATGTATTATTGTAAGCGACCGGTATCAATCGGTGGAAGAAGGAATACTCGCAGATGTAGCTCCAACAATCCTTACAATGATGGAACTGGATATCCCTGAAGAAATGAATGGAAAAATACTGGTTAAGTAAATTAATCAAGAAACAGGAATTTGTTAAAGATAGACCATACAATAATCAGTTTTGACCTGCTGGAACAAAAGTTTGTCTGCAACATTACAAAATGCAAAGGAGCTTGTTGTCTGTATGGTGATTCGGGTGCACCACTGGAAGAGGATGAAGGGAAAAACCTTGAAAAAAATTTTCAGAAAATAAAACCTTACCTCAGGAAAAAAGGAATACTTGCTGTTGAAAAGCAGGGAGCCTTTATTACTGACGATGATGGAGATTTGGTAACACCACTGATAGAGGGGAAAGAATGTGCATATACTTATATGGAGGATGGTATATACAGATGTGGCATTGAAAAAGCCTGGTTAGAGAAAAAAATTAGATTCAGGAAACCTGTGTCGTGCCATTTATTCCCTGTAAGAAGGAAAAAATATCCTGATTTTGAAGCTGTTAATTATGAGAAATGGGCTATCTGCCAGCCTGCGAGGATCCTTGGAATAAAGAAAAACATGCCTGTTTACAAATATCTTAAAGAAGCCCTGGTAAGAGTATATGGAAAAAGATGGTACAGAAAACTGGAGAAAGCTGCAAGCTTGTTGGATAAAAAACAAACAATAAATTAAGGTAACTAATCAGTCTGCAGTCCACAGTCCACAGTCGGCAAAAAGTAATAACAATCAAACAATTGAAACACAATGGCAACCACTTAATCAAATTCCCGATAAATCGGGACTAAAAAGCATAAATAACCCAGTCTTCAGATTGCTGACTGCCGACTGAAGATTGCCGACTTAAAAATGTAAAGTATAATGAGATTAGTCATTTTGGGCATTACAAACTTATGACAATGAATAGTAGCAAATTAAGCAATACTAACATTAAAATAGAATTATGGAAACTTTGAAAAATTACATTGAAGAAAACAAGAAACGATTCCTGGAAGAATTGTTTGATCTTATAAGAATACCATCTGTAAGTTCAAAAGCTGAGAATAAAAATGACATGTATAGAGCTGCGGAATATATTATAGATCAGCTTCTTAAGGCAGGTGTCGATAAAGCTGAAGTATATAAAACCGATGGTCATCCTGTAGTCTTTGGTGAAAAAATAATTGGGAAGGATAAACCAACCGTTCTTGTGTATGGACATTATGATGTTCAGCCTGCTGATCCGCTTGAGAAATGGAACTCCGATCCTTTTGAGCCGGAGATACGTGATGGAAAGATCTATGCCAGAGGTGCTGATGATGATAAAGGCCAGTTATTCATGCATCTGAAAGCGTTCGAGTATATGATAAGAACGGAAACATTGCCATGTAATGTAAAATTTATGATAGAAGGCGAAGAGGAAGTAGGTTCTCCTAACCTGAAAATATTTTGTAAAAAATATAAAAATATGTTAACCTGTGATGTGATCCTGGTTTCTGATACTACCATGATCGCACAGGATATTCCTTCAATTACTGTAGGTTTAAGAGGTTTGAGCTATATGGAAGTGGAAGTGACAGGCCCCGACAGGGATCTGCATTCCGGACTTTACGGCGGAGCAGTTGCCAATCCGGTGAATATTCTGAGCAAAATGATTGCCTCACTTACCGACAAAGATGGCAAAATATTAATTAAAGGATTCTATGATGATGTTTTGACAGCAACAGATGAAGAACGAAAAGAATTAAATAAAAGACCATTCAATATTGATGAATTTAAGAAATCAATAAATGTTGACCAAGTTGCAGGCGAGAAAGGATATACTACTATCGAAAGACTTGGCATCAGGCCTTGCCTTGATGTAAATGGCATATGGGGGGGATATACAGAAGAAGGTGCTAAAACCATTCTCCCGTCAAAAGCATCAGCAAAAATATCCATGAGACTGGTGCCTGATCAGAAATCAAAGAAGATAGACAAGTTATTCGAGGATCATTTTAAGTTAATTGCTCCTGAAGGAGTTAGAGTAAAAGTACGTAGCTTACATGGTGGAGAGGGATATGTAGCACCCATAAATATACCCGCTTATCTGGCTGCCAGTAGGGCTTGTGAAGATACTTTTGGTAAAAAACCAATACCTGTACGAAGTGGTGGAAGCATTCCTATAGTTGCCGATTTCGAAGAAGTACTGAAAGTGAAATCCATACTCCTTGGATTTGGCCTGGATTCAGATGCAATTCATTCACCAAATGAAAACTATCCATTATTTAATTTCTTTAAAGGGATTGAAACAATTCCATATTTCTACAAATATTTTGCTGAAATGAAGTAATACAGTTTTAAGATGTTTGAGGTTTGAAGTTTGAGGTTGACTGTAGTGTTTTTTTAGGGGGGGGTGTTCATAAGTTGTTATTATTTTATTAACACCCCTTGGAATTTAGGGGGTAGATTATTAAAATATCGTATATTTGTCGCATTAACCCCTAAAAAAATATATTTAAAATGGCAAAATTAAGATTTCAGGCATTACAGGAAGTGATATCCAGGCAACCGAAAGAGGTTATATTTCCCTCTAATGAGGTTTCTGATTTTTTTTGTATGAGGGTTTTCGATAAACCTAAAATGGAAAAGTTTCTGAACAGGGAAGCTTATAAAAGCGTAATTATTGCTATTGATGAGGGCAAAGCTATTGACCGGAAGATAGCAGGTCAGGTGGCAGCGGGTATGAAAGCCTGGGCAGTAGGAATGGGAGCCACCCATTATACTCATTGGTTTCATCCTCTCACCGATGGTACTGCTGAAAAGCATGATGGTTTTATTGAGTTTGGTGTTTCGGGAAATATGATTGAGAATTTTTCAGGTAAACTATTAGCCCAACAGGAGCCTGACGCATCAAGTTTTCCAAGTGGTGGTTTAAGAAATACCTTTGAAGCCAGGGGTTATACTGCCTGGGATGTTTCGTCTCCTGCCTTTATTGTGGATACTACACTATGTATTCCCACAGTTTTTGTTTCATATACGGGAGAGGCACTGGATTACAAAGCCCCTTTGCTGAAAGCAATGAATTCCATTGATAAAGCAGCGGTTGATGTTTGTCAGTATTTTGATAAAAATGTAACAAAAGTTATTGTAACTCTGGGATGGGAACAGGAGTATTTTCTAATCGATGACGCTCTCTACAATTCCAGGCCGGATCTGATCCTGACAGGAAGAACCCTTATGGGTCATCAATCTTCTAAAGATCAGCAACTGGATGATCATTATTTTGGATCCATTCCGGAACGGGTTGCATCATTTATGAAGGATTTTGAAATTGAAGCATATAAACTTGGTATACCGGTTAAGACAAGGCATAATGAGGTTGCCCCGAACCAGTTTGAATGCGCCCCGATTTTTGAAGAGGCTAATCTATCAAATGACCATAACCAGTTGGTTATGGATATAATGAAAAGAGTGGCTCAAAGACATAATTTCAGGGTTTTATTCCATGAAAAGCCATTTGCCGGAATTAATGGTTCAGGAAAACATAATAACTGGTCGCTTGCTACAAATACTGGTATTAATTTGTTATCCCCAGGAAAAAATCCTAAAGGCAATCTGCAATTTCTATCATTCCTTGTGAATGTAGTGAAGGCCGTTTATGATAATCAGGATTTGATCAGGGCGAGTATTTTAACTGCTGGTAATTCTCACCGGCTTGGAGCTAATGAAGCTCCGCCATCAATTATTTCTGTCTTCCTCGGATCTCAATTAACTACCATCCTTGATGAGATTGTTGAAAAAGTTACAAACAGGAAAATGACACCCGATGAAAAAACAGAATTGAAATTGGGAATTGGTAAAATCCCGGAAATATTACTTGACAATACTGACAGGAACCGGACTTCACCATTTGCATTTACAGGGAACAGATTTGAATTCAGGGCAGTTGGATCATCAGCTAATTGTTCTAATGCAATGATAGCTCTAAATTCTGTACTTGCCAATCAGTTGAAGGAATTTAAAACTGATGTGGACACATTGATAGATAAAGGTACTGGTAAGGATGAGGCAATCTTTCAGGTACTTAAAAAGTACATCCTGGTATCTGAGAAGATCAGGTTTGAAGGTGACGGGTATAGTGAGGAGTGGAAAAAAGAAGCAGAAAAAAGAGGATTGACAAATATTATTAGTGTACCCGTGTCAATTTCAAAATACCTGACAAAACAGTCAAGAAAAGTACTTATTGGTAATGGTATTTTTGCAGAGAAAGAACTTGAAGGCCGGGTTGAGGTTGAATATGAGAAATTTACAAAAAAAATGCAGATTGAAGCAAGAGTTCTTGGAGATCTGGCAATAAACCATATTGTCCCAACTGCTATTACTTATCAAAATACATTAATTAGAAATGTGCAAGGGCTGAAAGATATTTTTACAATAAGTGAGTTTAAAGAACTGGCATCAGTACGAATAGAACATATAAAAGAAATATCATTACACGTTTCAGCTATAAAGCAACAGGTTAAAGACATGATAGATGCAAGGAAAAAAGCCAATTTAATTGGTGACGTGAAAGAAAAAGCATTTGAGTATGAAAAAAATGTCAGATTCTATTTTGATAAAATAAGATATCATATTGATAAATTGGAATTAACGGTTGATAATGAAATCTGGCCTCTGCCAAAGTACAGAGAACTTTTGTTTTCCCGTTGACCAAACAATTTTCATTTATTGAGATCGTTTTTCAAAAGAGTGAAAAAATCTTTACTTTTACCGTAGTAAAAAGATTTTATAATGAGGAAATGGAAGTATATCCTTTTGCTTTTTTTAACTTGTCAAATAGCCTTTCCTAATCTTTATAGCCAAAAAAGAAAAGTCGAGAAAGCTGATGAAGCGTTTAATGCAGGAGAGTGTTTTGATGCAGTCGACTTATATAAAGATGCCTATTCCCGCGTACATGACCGTACTGAAAAAACACGTATTGCATTTCAAATTGGTGAATGTTATTATGAAATGAACGAATCACGGAATGCGAAAAACTGGTACAAAAAAGCTGTTGCAAAAGAATATCACAATCCCATTGCAATTCTTCGTTATGCTGAAATGCTAAAAATGGAGGGGGACTATGAAGATGCTATAAATGAATATAAACATTATAAACAACTTGTCCCCGGCGATTACCATGCAAGTGATGGGATTATTTCATGCGAACTGGCACTTCAATGGATAGAAAATCCTACAGGATATGAAATAGAGGCAATGAAATATATCAACTCAAGAAATAGTGATTTTAGTCCCGCTTTTGCCAGAGACGACTATCGTATCTTAATTTTTACCTCAGCACGCGATGAATCTTCAGGTAATAATGTTCATGGAGGTACTGGTCAGAATTTTACCGATTTGTATGAAACTAAAATGGACCGAAAAGGAAAATGGAGTACTCCTGTCCCTGTTGAAAAACTAAATACTGAATTTGAGGATGGTGTTCCAGCATTTACAAGTGATTTTAACACTATGTATTTTACCCGTTGTAATGTGAGTAAAAGAAAAAAAATGGGATGCACAATTTTTAAAACTGTCAGAACCGGTTCATCGTGGAGTAACCCTGAGCCTCTTAAAATTGCTGATGATAGCCTGGTTGTTGCCCATCCCACCTTAAGCGATGATGGAATGACAATGTACTTTGCGTCCAATATGCCGGGCGGATTTGGAGCTAATGATTTGTGGATGATAACAAGGACTGCTGAAGGAGCAGATTGGAGTGATCCTGAAAATCTTGGAGAGGATATTAATACTGAAGGAGATGAAATGTTCCCTTTTATCCATCCGGATGGAACACTATACTTTGCATCAGATCACCATTTGGGAATGGGTGGGTTAGATATTTTCCGGGCTAAGCGAACAATTGATGGGGATTGGAAAATAGAAAATATGAAATATCCGGTAAATTCACCTGCGGATGATTTTGGAATCGTTATAGAAAGAGATTTGGAAAAAGGATTTTTCAGCTCTACACGGAGAGGACGAGGGAATGATGAGATTTATTCTTTTGTTCTTCCACCACTTAAATTTAATCTTATAGGTGTCGTTAAAGATGAGGAAACAGAAGAGCTTCTTAATAAAGCTACAGTAAAGCTTATTGGAAGTGATGGGATGAATATTGAGGCAGAAACGAGTGATAATGGTTCTTTTAGATTTATGCTGAAGCCAAATACAGATTACATCTTTATTGGTTCGAAAAAAGGATATTTAAATAATAAGGGAAGAGAAACCACCAAAGGACAAAATGAAAGTAAAGATTTTCAGGCAACTATGCTCTTGTCTTCTATTGATAACCCAATCGAAATTCCTAATATTTTTTATGATTTTGCAAAGTGGGACCTGCGACCTGAATCTATGGTTTCATTAGATAAACTCGTGGAAACTCTGGAGGATAATCCCAATGTAACTATTGAATTAATATCTCATACTGACTCAAGGGATACAGAAGAGTTTAACATGGATCTTTCACAGAAGAGAGCACAATCAGTGGTCGATTATTTAATTGAAAAAGGGATTAAAGCAGACAGACTCTCAACAAAAGGATATGGTGAATCTCGTCCAAAAGTGGTTGATGAAAAACTGGCAAAAGGACATGCTTTTATTAAGGAAAAAGATATTCTTGATGAACCTTATATTAATAAATTAGCAACTTCCCAACAAAAAGAAATAGCCCACCAGATAAACCGGCGTACAGAATTCCAGGTGCTGCGAACCGATTACGAATCTGAATAGTTTTTTCATTTGATGTATTCATTTTCCGGATGAACCAGAATTATTACCTTTGCAGGGCTTAAAAACGTAATTATGGTATATGGCAGTAAATGAGTCAAGATATGATCGCAGAGGTGTTTCGGCATCAAAAAAAGATGTTCATATGGCTCTCAAAGGTTTGGATAAAGGATTATATCCTAATGCTTTTTGTAAAGTGATCCCTGATATTCTTGGTGATGACCCGGCATATTGCAATATAATGCATGCCGATGGGGCAGGGACAAAATCATCACTTGCTTATATTTACTGGAAAGAAACCGGGGATTTATCTGTCTGGAAAGGTGTTGCCCGGGATGCAGTTGTTATGAACCTTGATGACCTCCTTTGTGTAGGTGCTACAGGAAATATTGTCCTGTCATCAACGTTGGGAAGAAATAAAAACCTTATACCTGGTGAGGTTATTTCTGTAATTATAAATGGAACCGAAGAGGTGCTTAAGGAGTTAAGAGAAATGGGAATATCAATTTTTTCCTCCGGTGGAGAAACTGCTGATATTGGAGATCTCGTACGGACAATCGTTGTTGATTCAACAGTAACTACCAGGATGAAGAGATCGGATGTTATTATCAAT
>DAOVLD010000075.1 GCA_030631445.1 Bacteroidota bacterium | reverse complement strand
AGTGCTGAGAGCAAAGAGTGAAGAGGAAGAATGAAGAGTTTAAGGTCAACGTTATTTAGGCATTGACTAACCAATAACCAGTAACCAGTAACTAGTAACCAGTAAATAAAACAAACATGAAAATATCTGTATCCGGGTTGGGATATGTAGGACTTCCATTAGCTTTGGAATTCGCAAAACATTTTCCTGTTATCGGATTTGATATCCGGGAAGACAGGATAAAAATGATGAAAAAAGGTGAAGATCCGAGCCATGAGTTGCTCCCAGAAGAATTTATGGGGAAAAACATTCAATTCACTGCTGACCCCAATGACTTAAAAGAGGCATCTTTCCATATTATTGCAGTACCAACACCTATTGATGATCATAATCTTCCTGACCTGACCATACTTTTAAATGCCACATCATTAGTGGGTAAACAGCTAAAAAGAGAAGATTATGTCGTTTTCGAATCAACTGTTTACCCCGGATGCACGGAGGAAGAATGTATTCCCCTGCTTGAAAAAGAAAGCGGACTTTCCTGCGGCAAGGATTTTAAAGTTGGTTTTTCCCCGGAAAGAATAAATCCGGGAGACAGGGAACATACACTTATAAAAATTGTTAAAGTGGTATCGGGTTGTGATGATGAAGCTCTGAAGATCATAAGTAAAACATACGAGATGATCATTGAAGCAGGTATTCATCGTGCCGGTTCTATAAAAGTTGCCGAAGCTGCCAAAATTATTGAGAATACCCAGCGGGATATTAATATCGCTTTTATGAACGAACTTTCAATTATCTTTAACCGTATGAATATCAATACCTACGAAGTGCTTGAAGCAGCGGGTACAAAATGGAATTTCCTGAAATTTTCCCCTGGTCTTGTAGGTGGACACTGTATAGGAGTTGATCCTTACTATCTGTCTTACAAAGCCAGGGAACTTGGATATCATGCCCGGATAATTAATTCGGGGCGGTTTGTAAATGATTCAATGGGTGCCTATATTGCCAAACAAACTGTAAAAAAAATTATAGCCCAAAAGAAAAATATTTCTGAAGCCAAAGTTTTGATACTGGGAGTAACATTTAAAGAAAATGTCAGTGATATAAGGAATTCCAAAGTGGTTGATATGATTAATGAATTTGTCTCTTTCGGTGTAAAAGTTGACGTAATTGATCCAAATGCTAATATGCAAGAAGTTAGAAAAGAATTTGGATTCGAACTTAAGAAAAAGATTGGGAAAGGTTATGATGCCATAGTTCTGGCAGTAAATCATAAAGAATACAAAACATTGGATGAAAAGTATTTTACTTCAATCACTGCTGATAAAGCCATTTTTGTTGATATAAAAGGGACATTTAGAAATAAAATTAACCAATTAGAATATTTGAGTTTATAAAATGGGAAAACAAATTCTTGTTACAGGAGGGGTTGGTTATATTGGTTCACACACTGTTGTTGAACTGACAGAATCAGGATTCGAAGTTATTATTGTTGATAACCTTTCCAATTCAAATATGAATGCATTGGATGGTATCGAAGAAATTACAGGTAAGCGTCCCCTGTTTGAAAAACTTGATGTTTGTAATAAATCACAACTCAGATCCTTTTTTGAGAAACATACTGGCATTGGAGCCATTATTCACTTTGCTGCCTTTAAAGCAGTGGGTGAATCGGTATTAAATCCACTGAAATATTACTATAATAATCTGGTGTCTACCATAAACCTTCTCCGCTTCATGAAGGAGAAAGATATTCCGTATATGGTTTTTTCATCATCATGCACTGTTTACGGACAACCTGATAAACTGCCTGTTTCAGAAGAGGCTCCTGTAAAAAAGGCAATGTCTCCTTATGGTAACACCAAACAGGTAATGGAAGAGATCCTCAGTGATACCCTTGCTTCAACCCCCTCACTTAAAGCAATATCACTCCGGTATTTTAATCCAATCGGAGCTCATCCTTCAGCTTTGATCGGTGAATTGCCTATTGGTATACCCGATAACCTGGTCCCGTTTATTACACAAACAGCTATTGGGATACGTGATGAGCTAAAAGTTTTTGGAGATGATTATAACACTCCTGACGGTTCGGCAATAAGGGATTACCTGCATGTTGTTGACCTGGCAAAAGCTCATGTAGTTGCCTTGCAGAGATTGTTGAACAATCAAAATAAGGAAAATTATGAAGTGTTTAACCTGGGAACAGGAGAAGGTGTATCTGTATTGGAAGCTATCAAATCCTTTGAACGTGCAACGGGTAAAAAACTGAATTATAAAATAGTTGACAGAAGGCCCGGAGATATAGAGAAAGTATGGGGAGATACAAGCTATGCGAATAAAGAACTTGGATGGAAAGCAGAAAGGAGTCTTGATGACGCCATGTTGACAGCATGGAAATGGGAACAATATTTACAGAAACGGAAATAAAACCTGATTTTTTATTGATAAAACCGTTTGCAAATGAAAAAAGTAATACTTATTACAGGAGGTGCAGGATTCATCGGTTCACATGTGGTTCGCAGATTTGTCAGCCAATATCCCGATTATCAGATCGTAAATCTTGACAAGCTAACCTATGCCGGGAATCTTGAAAATCTTAAGGACATTGACAGAAAAGAAAACTACATTTTTGAAAAGGGTGATATCATTGATCAGGAATTTATTTTTGATCTGTTCAAAAAATATAATTTCACAGGTGTTATCCATTTAGCTGCCGAATCGCATGTTGACCGGTCAATTTCCAACCCGACAGAATTTATTTACACAAATATTATTGGTACAGTTAACCTGCTTAACGCGGCAAGAGAACTCTGGGGAAACAATTATAAAGACAGGTTGTTCTATCATATCTCAACCGATGAGGTTTACGGATCATTAGGTAAAGAAGGATATTTTGTTGAATCGACTCCTTATGATCCCCGTAGCCCTTATTCTTCTTCAAAGGCAAGTTCTGATCACCTGGTAAGGGCTTATTATCATACATTTAGCCTTCCAATAGTCATTTCTAATTGTTCAAATAATTATGGCCCCAATCAGTTTCCGGAAAAACTGATCCCTCTGGCTATCAACAACATAAAAAACGATAAGGAGATCCCTGTTTACGGTAAGGGGGAGAATATACGTGACTGGCTTTATGTTGAAGATCATGCCGGTGCTATTGATCTGATATTCCATAAAGGTAAAACCGGAGAAACATACAATATTGGAGGCAATAATGAATGGAGGAATATTGATCTCATTCGTCAGCTTTGCGAAACAATGGACAGCAAGCTCGACAGGGAACCAGGAACCTCAGCAAAACTGATCACCTTTGTAAAAGACCGTGCAGGACATGATCTGCGATATGCCATTGATTCGGGAAAGATTCAGAGAGTACTGGGGTGGAAACCTTCGGTTAATTTTATTGAAGGACTGGAGAAAACAATTGTATGGTATCTGGAAAACACCGAATGGCTTAACCATGTGATATCCGGAGAATATGAAAAATACTACTCTGACCAATATGTAAAAAGATAACCTTCTTCAGGATAATACTTAGTTATTTTAGAACACTCTTCTATTCCCTCTATTTCTTCTATTCCCTTTATCCCCTCTATTCCCTTTACGATTTAATCATTTTCATTCTTTCAATCAACTCATTTCCTAGAAATGATTTTTTCTCAATATGGTCTTTAATTGCTGATACCTGTTGGTTTTTTTCAAAATCACCTCTTACCTGGGCAAAATCAAGAAGCTTGGTTTTCAGATCTCCATCAACACCAAAACCTGTTTGCTTTGAAAGTGTAAATTCTTTTCTTGCATCATCATAAAGCATTTCATCAAGATCCGTAACACTCTTCTTCCACCTGGTGGTTAATTGGATAATATCTTCCGCTGTAAAATCAGCCAGGTTCTTCCCTGTCTCTTTTTGTATTACATCAATAGCCCAGGTCCACTCGTAGGTATAATAATTATTATGCAGGGATTCAAAAACCTTGCGAATATCCTTTAAAGAATCAATTTTTCCCTGCTCAATATCATTCATTAGTTTTTCAATCTCATCTAAAGGAGCAATGAGACCCGCCAGATCAATCCATTTCCCTTTTCCAATTACGGTATCAGGCTTCAGTCTTTCCCTTATCTCCCGGTTGGTTCTGAATTTAGCTATTTCCAGTCTTTTGATCAGCGAGTTCCCAAGGAATTTATAAATCCCCATTCCGTATAATTTTATTCCCCTTTCAAGAGAAGCTCTGGAAATCTTTGTATTCTCATAAGTATAGAAATCAGATTTTTCACCTGAATACTCCCTGAGTTTTATCAGCAGGTCGCGTCCTGCTATCATTTTATTTATTGTGTATGGGCTGAGTAAATTAAAATTAATGAAGTCAAGTTTCCGGTTATCCTTGCGGCGGTCTCTCCTGGGCCATTTTTGGGCATCCCTGATTGTTCCGACACTACGCAAATTTACACCCGGAGCAAGTATACTTTCATCTTTACTTTCCACAATATAGGAGAATGGCAGATTTGATGTATCAGAATTTTTATAATGCCTTCCCATTACCAGGGTAAATGGGCCAACCTTTGCAGGCCATAGAAGATAGGAATTGCTGGTTGTTTTTGCCCCTCGCTCAACAATACCCTGATGTATTGGTCCGAGTTTATACATATGGTTACTTTGGTTTGAACCACTGCCAGCATTCATAAAAGAAAACATTCCGGCAATAAGCAAGGTAGACTTATGATGTGTTACGGTATATGGACCGGCAAAAAGTGAACAGGCTTCTCCGTGATAACCGGCACAATTTGCAAAGAACAAAGAGTTTTCGGCTGAATAGTGTTTTTTATGCACACATGCCTGCCCGATAAAACATTTATCAATAACTGTCGAATCTGAGACAGTTGCACCCGATGAAACTATAAAATCTTCCATAATTACACCGGGACCGATATAAACCGGATCAAGAGAATTGGAATTAATGCTTCCATTGGATAGCATCTCTGCCCCTTCAATGGAAGCGTTATCCCCGACAGATACATTCTTAATGATCCTTGAATTCGTAATTTTCACATTATTCCCTATCTTTCCTTTCACGGAAGTTACCGTTCGTGTGTAATTTCCGATCATCTGAAACAGTTTTTCTATCATATCCGGACGATGGCGGTACAGTACCAGGATATAAGCCAGATGAGCTGATAATTCATTGAAAATCGGAAGTTTTCTTCCCCCGGTCTCGTCCAGAACATTCACCAAAACACCATTACCAAACGAACTTTCTCCATCCACCTCAATTATGTCCACGTTTTCGATAAATGATCCTTCACCAACCTCATAATTTGCCATGTAGTTTCTAACCTGTGCAACATAGGTATTATCACCAATTAAACAATTATGCAAAACCGCATAATAAATACCTGATTGTTTTTTTATTCCGTTAGTCAGTTTAAACTCTTTTTCGAAGCAACCCATCCGGATCTTCCCCGAGAAAGTCACGTTTTTAACATTCGTGGGGTTAAAATCATTGGTTACTTCAATCTTTAACCAGTCATCTGCATAACAATTTTGCCGGTTAAGTTGTTTTATCTCCTCTGGGGTAAGTTTCCGGTATGTATTCATATTAATAAAATATTTAAAATGGCTAATCTCATTATATTAAAGTCGGCAGTCCTCAGTCTTCAGTCAGCAATTAAAATATAGCTATTTGATGTTACCCAATTGCCAACTGCCAACTGCCAATTGCCAACTAATTCACTCTACTGTTACAGATTTTGCCAGGTTTCTTGGTTGATCAACATTACAACTTCTTTTAACTGCAATATGGTATGAAAGCAACTGAAGAGGTATTACAGTAAGCAGCGGAGCCAGAGCAAGAACTGTTGAGGGCACTTCAAAAACATGGTCCGCAATTTCACTTATAGTTTTATCCCCCTTATTAACCACAGCAATCACAATTCCTCCCCTGGCTTTAACCTCCTGGATATTGCTTACAATTTTCTCATACGAATCATCCTGGGGAGCAATAACCACAACCGGCATATTTTCATCAATAAGAGCAATTGGTCCATGTTTCATTTCAGCTGCCGGGTATCCTTCAGCATGTATATATGAAATTTCTTTTAGTTTCAACGCTCCTTCCAGGGCAACCGGGAAAAAGTAACCTCTGCCGAGGTAGATAAAATTGTTAGAATTAACATATAATCCGGCAATCTTTTTATAAAGATCATTGTTTTTCAGGATCTCTTCAATTTTTGAAGGTATTCTCAGCAACTCGGTGATGAATTTTTCATATTTTTTTTCATCAAGGATAAACCGTTTTTTTCCTATCAGCATGGCCATCATCGTGAGCACAGTAACCTGTGCAGTAAAGGCTTTGGTTGAAGCCACTCCTATTTCAGGTCCTGCATGTGTATAAACCCCTCCCTGGGTTTCTCTGGGGATACTTGAACCAGCTACATTGCATATACCAAGAACAAGAGCGCCTGCTTCACGTGCCTGATTTACTGCTGCCAGGGTATCAGCCGTTTCACCACTCTGGCTGATAACAATTACAACATCATCAATATGAATCACCGGGTTACGGTATCTAAACTCTGAAGCATATTCAACCTCCACTGGTATCCTTGCAAATTCCTCAAAAAGATATTCTCCGATAAGAGCAGCATGCCATGAAGTACCACAGCCAATAATGATAATTCGCCTGGCATTAACCAGTTTCGGCATCACTTTATGTAATCCTCCAAGGTGGATAGTATTCCTTTCCCTTGAGATCCTGCCCCTGAAAGTGTCCTGGATTGACCGGGGTTGTTCAAATATCTCCTTTAGCATAAAATGCTCAAAGTCTCCTTTATCTATTTCACCGATATCAAGATCAAGGATTTGAATTTTGGGGGTTAATATATTGTTACCAATAGTTTTCAGACTTAATTCACTTTTCGTAACTATTGCAATATTGTTATCATTAAGGTAAACAACACTTTTGGTATACTCTACAATAGGTGTGGCATCTGAGGCGATAAAATATTCATCCTCACCTATGCCAATAACTAGTGGACTTCCTTTCCTGGCAGCAATAAGTTGCTCAGGCTCATCAGCACAAATAATAACTAATCCATAAGCACCTATAACTTTCCTCAGGGCAAGACGGACAGCCTGTTCAGCAGAAACCTTTCCTTTAAGATAAATATGCTCGATAAGGTTGGCAAGAACTTCAGTATCTGTTTCGGTATTAAATTTATATCCTTTTTCTGTCAATTTATTTTTCAGCCTTGCATAATTTTCAATAATTCCGTTATGAATTATAATAAAATGTCCGTGCTGTGATTTATGGGGATGAGCATTTGTGTCATTTGGTTCTCCATGTGTTGCCCAGCGGGTATGACCGATACCAATAACACCATTTAAATCTTTTCCTTTAATATGTTTCTCAAGATCAGCAATTTTCCCTTTACACTTGTATGTTTTTACTTTATCATCAACAACAGAAATCCCGGCTGAATCATATCCACGGTATTCAAGTTTTTTTAAACCGTTAATAATAACAGGATATGCCGGTTTTTTTCCTATATAGCCAACAATGCCACACATAATAATAATAATATAGTTAAAAGTTAAAAGTTAAAAGTT
>DAOVLD010000016.1 GCA_030631445.1 Bacteroidota bacterium | reverse complement strand
CAAAAGGTATACCATAAATCAAAATCGAAAAAATCTTCTGTTTCTAATCCATAAATTGTAATTTTGTCATGAATTAGTTCTAATTGTCATATCTACATATGAAGAAATGTCTTAATAATCCCATTTTCAGAATAATATCTGAAGTTGTTACAAACGAAAAAATTGAAACATATGTTATCGGTGGATATGTTAGAGATTTTCTATTAAATCGAATGTCCTCTGACAGGGATATAGATATTGTAGTAGTTGGCAGTGGGGTTAATATAGCAAAAAAAATAGCAAAAAGAATTGACCCGAAAATAAAAGTTACTATTTTCAAGAATTTTGGAACAGCAATGTTCCGTTATAAAAATCATGAAATTGATTTTGTCGGTGCCAGAAAAGAATCATACCGGCAAGATTCAAGAAAACCTTCGGTTGAAAATGGCACCATTGAAGATGACCAGAAAAGAAGGGATTTTACAATTAATGCAATGGCCATAAGTCTTAACGATGAATCTTATGGTAAGTTCATTGATCCTTTTAACGGTCTGGATGATTTAATGGACAAGACCATACGAACACCACTGGAACCGGAAAGAACCTTCTCAGACGATCCTTTACGTATGATGCGTGCTATTCGTTTCGCTACAATGTTAAAATTTGAGATAGCAAATGAAACACTACTGGCTATCTCGAAAAACAAAGAGAGAATAAAGATCGTATCCCCCGAACGTATTATTTCAGAGTTAAATAAAATTGTTTTATCCGATTCACCATCGACCGGATTCAAATTATTAGACAAGACAGGTCTTCTTCCCCTTATTCTTCCGGAATTACATAATCTTAAAGGAGTTGAAGAAGTAAGCGGTAAACAACATAAAGATAATTTCTATCACACGCTGGGAGTTTTGGATAATGTAGCAAGTAAATCGGATGATCTGTGGCTAAGATGGGCAGCTATATTACATGATATTGCGAAACCCAGGACGAAGAAATTTGATGTAAAAAACGGCTGGACATTTCATGGACATGATTTCCTGGGGGCAAAAATGATCCCCGGCATTTTCAGGAGACTGAGATTACCACTTAACCACAGGATGAAGTATGTAGCAAAACTGGTAAGGTTACATCTGCGGCCAATTGCATTAATTCATGAAGAAGTAACTGACTCTGCTTTACGTCGTTTGTTATTTGATTCCGGGGATGACATTGATGATTTAATGACACTCTGCAAGGCTGATATTACATCAAAAAATGAAAAACGTGTAAATATATATCTTAAGAATTTTGAAATTGTCAGGGATAAGTTAAAAGAAACTGAAGAGAAGGATGCAATACGCAACTTCCAGCCCCCTGTTCCGGGAGATCTTATTATGGAAACATTCGGGCTTAAGCCCTGTAAAGAGATAGGTATTATTAAGAATGCTATTAAGGAAGCCATTATTGATGGTAAGATACCAAATGATTATGAGCCGGCTTACCGTTTTATGCTCAAGAAAGGGAAAGAACTGGGGCTGAAACCCAAAGAATAACACGAGCACTTGTGTCAAGTTAAAAGTTGAAAGTTGAAAGTTGAAAGTTAAAAGTATAATGCACTGATAATATGCACAATAACGCCACTGTTTGTTTCTAATGGACACTGCATTATTAATTATCAGATTTTTTATGCAAAGTAAGGCAAATAGGTAAATGATCACTGAACCCTTCCGCATACCTGTATCCAATATATGTTCGAAAAGGCTTTTTACCGGGAACATCTTTTTCATTCTCAAGTAAGAATTCAGGGCAGAAGATATTAACATCGTCTTTACCCGTATACCAGCCATTTTCTGTATTCAGCAAATTTGCAGATACGATAAATTGATCTATAGTTTCCCATAATCCTTTGTACTTATATGTTCCCATTTCCTGATCACTCATAGCTAACCCGGATAAATTACAAAGATTATTATCAACAACAGAATCAAGGTCTGTCTTAGCTTGCAATATTCGTAATAAACTTGCATCATCAGGTTCATCATTAAAATCACCCATAATAATTACTTTTGCATCAGGAGTTGCGTTAATAATTGAATCAACCGCTTCACGCAGAACCTTTGCAGCAATATTACGGTAAGCTTGAGTTTTAATTACACCCTGCCACCTTGAGGGCCAATGGTTCACAAATATATGCAGTGTGTCTGTTGAAATTACTCCCTTTGTATATAAAATATCTCTGGTTCTGAATGTTGAATCTTTCTGTGATAATACCTTATAAAAATTTACATCAACAGGGGAGAAAAAATTTTCCTGGTATAAAAGTGCTACATCTATTCCCCGACTATCCTCTGAGTCCTTATGAAGAAACCGGTAATTTTGCTTTACAAGAGGAGTATTTGTTATCAGATCATACAACACCTCCCTGTTTTCAATCTCGCATAGGCCTATTAGATTAAATCCTTGCCATCCTCCTGCAGCAGCAATAGTCTTATATATTTTAATTAGCTTTTGTCTGTATCTGTAATAACTCCAGTGCCGGATAGCATCAGGAGTAAATTCATCGTCATTAGTAAGAGAATCGTCCAACGGATGAAACAAATTTTCAACATTATAGAACAGAATACGCGATATTTCTTCATTAGATTTACTATCATCCTGTGCATACACTAATTGAGTATGGAAAAGAGATAGAATAAAAAGTAAGATAATTTCTATACCTATTCTCATAAGCTGATTACTGATCATCTGATCTTTCGTATGCACCAATATCCGGACCTTGATCATTAGTTCTGCTATTCCCCAGAATATCATTCGGGAAACGTATTCCTATTTCCTGAGAGCCTTTATCTAATGCGAAAGCACATGAATCAAGCTGAAAATTCATACTGTCAACTGCTATAAAACCGGGGGCATTATTAATGAATACATTATTATATCTCATTGAATCAGAAACATCCACTTCAGAGGGATCAACCTTTATAAGACAATGGTCAAAATAGTAATTTAAACTACTCTTATCCATTTTGTCAAATCCGATCTCTGTTTCCAGGTCTCCGTAAACAATACAGTTCCCGAAAGTTGCCTTTATCAACTCACCGGTAAACTGAACGGTATCGTTCAGGATATAATAATTAGTAATTAGTACAGTTGGGGTTGACCGGTTAAAGTATCTCCAATTATTTGAAACAGTGCAATGATTAAATTCATACTCCCCTCCTGTGGTTAACGCAATTCCATAAAAACCACAATCTGCAATTACGCAATTGAAAGCATCGATTTTTGCGTTAATCGCAGAAATACCGGCAAAATTCATTTGAGTAATAATGGAATTTGAAATAGTTAAGTCCGGTGGTTCTTTATCAGAATAAAGATTCCCAAGATGTAAACCGGTTGTTCCATTCCTTATCTCAAGATATTCAATAATATTCCCAACACTGCCATTCAGAAAGTATAAACCACCCCACTGACCTGGAATTTCAGCATATTCACTTTCAAGCCGGTCACCCTGAAAAACAACGGGATCTTCTATAGTTCCGTGTATTTCAAGGGATCCCATAATATACATGGTCGAATTTCTATGAAAATGAACTCTTACACCCGGATCTACAGTAAGCTTTTGCATACTATCAATCAGCATGCTGTTATAAACCAGGTACGGCTTATCATTTATCCATGTCTGAGTCTGGACAATTTCACCATTTATAAGATGGACATCTTGTCCCCAGGCAACCAGATCAATATCCTGAAAGTTGCCGTTCGTAATAAATACAACCGAATCTTTAACAACCATAGGACTATTCTGGTTTTGAGGATCAACTGTAACTTCAACAAAAACATAAAGACTGTCACCGGCAGGCAGTTCGATATTTTCAAGCTGCAACGCCTTTAAACCATCAATATTTAATCTGAAGTTTGAGTTTTCTCCACCTGCAAGGTAGATTTCTGATATCTTCAAATCTTTACTGTAAGGGTTTTTTACCAGGAAATGTTTTGTTGTTGAACCTATTGTGGTAAATACAGTATCAAACAATACAGTATCACAGGAAAAAGTCAAGCTTGCAGAATCCCCGGTAAAAAAATTTTCCTTTTCACAAGAGAATAACAATATGATTATCCCCAAAATTATCCATATCTGTTTAATCCACCATTTCATATACAAAAAGCGTTGGACAATATTGATTTAAATATTTGCCGGAAATGTGTATTAAAATAACGAAAAAAAAAGCATTTTCTTCTGGTTAGAGAATAGTATTAACTGTTATTCAAGATTGAATAATTCATTAACATCTCTAAACTATTGTGTATTAAAGCATTCCTGTCGAAGTTTGCTTCGGATTTATTAAGGTGCAGAGATGTAATAAAAGTATTTATAGTCGATTATTCTCTCATGGGGATTTACGGGGCCAACCTGGTTGAGAATCCAGATAAATTATTCAGACTAAAGCTTTATCTCCTCTCCCTGGTAAAATTCCAGTATTTTAACACGCAGCAGATATTCATATTTCGCTTGTAATAAATCAGATTGTGTTTTAGAAAGATTATTCTTGGCAATACTATAATCGATTGAGCTAGCTAGCCCAACATCAAATTTTTCATTTGTATAATCAAAGGCTTCCTGCATCGATTTAACGGCATCATATGATGAATAGTATTTTTCAAGTGCTGAAACTGCATCACTATAAGCTTGCTGTATATTCTTGTACAGGTTTTGTTTTGTTTGTTTTAGATTATATTGTGCATCCAACATATTAACTTTTGCTATGCTAACATCTCTTTGTATCCTCAGCTTATTAAAGATCGGAATAGATAACCCCAATGTAATTTGCTTATATTGATTATCTTTAAGCTGATCATCCATAGAGTAGTTAATAGAGGGATTAAGAGGATCAGGATCGAGTGGGTTTATTGCATTTTCGTTATATCTTGAGTAATATAATCCGCTTAAATAAAGCTCAGGACTTCTCCTGCCACGGGTAACAGCCAGAGCTTTTTTTTGGCTTTGTAACATATATTCTGCACTTTTTACTTCCGGCATATTTGTAACAGCATAATTAAAAACAGAATCAGTTAAAACAACAGCAGGCTGGTTTTCTATTGACAGGTTTATAGGAGTAACAATACTAAATTCTTCCGGACTTTCCAGATCAAGTAATTGCACAAGTGTGAGTTTTGAGATTCGAAGCTGGTTATTTCTTTGGATAATATTCAATTTTTCACTTGCAGCCTGAGCCTTTATCTCAAGAAGTGTTCCTTTAGAAACATTTCCAACTTTCACCAGGGTTTCAGTTTTATCTACCTGAACCATTGTAACTTCAAATTGATTCTTAGCTACATATAGTAATTCCTGATCAAATAAAATCTGAAGATATGCAGTTGCAATATAAATTGAAATATCATTTTTTACTTTTTCAAGGTCTTCAAGGGCACTTTTTAAATTATATTTTTGTTGTTTTATTGAATTAAGGTTTTGCAATCCGTTAAAAACTGTTACTTCACTTCTTAGTCCCATGCTACCCTGCTGTTGATTTCTGTTTTCCCATCGATACTCTTCAAGATTTAGTGACCGCCCGGAACTATATATATGCTCGAACCCAACATTCATGTTAGGTAACAACTCAAATCTCGATTGTTTATAATTTTTGTCTGCGATCATGCTTTGAAGTTCCTGTCTTTTTATCTGGATATTATTATCCATTGCATATTGAATACACTCCTTCAGTGTCCATGATCTCACAGAGGTTTGAGCTGATAAATCTGAATATGATAATAAACCAATTATCACAAGTATCATTGATATACTAAGTCTCTTTAGGTACATAATTAACCTCATTAATTTATGAAATTTTAAATAAGCAAATCCATTCTTAAAAATTTACTTAATTGGCAAATTTTATTAATCCTAATCTCCCTTTTTTCTATATAAAACCTGAATAAAACTTGCATTTTCGGCAGGATTAAAGATTTGAATCAGTTCCCATTCATGGCTGTAATCATTTATAGCAGTTTTTAAACGGGTAATCCTGGCCAATGATTTCGAAAGCTCATCTTCTCCAATTGATAATTCATCCTCAATATCCCATGGAAAAGAAACAACCCTGAAGTCATAACTAACTTCTTCTTTACCGACCTTCAGTTTTATTTCAGCGCTTTGCTCCGAACTAAAAGCTGGTATAGGAACACATAATTCTTTCATTCTTGTCAGGTATTAAAAAATAAATAAAAAAATAGTTCTTCAGAATAATACATAATTATATTGGAATGTTGGAAAATTGGAATGTTAGGGAATTTAGCATCCCATAATTCCATTACCCATTGTTCTATAATTTCATCTTCCCATTATTCTAAAAAGTTCAAAAGTTCAAAAAACATTCGTCAATCATTATTCCAACATTCCACTATTCCACTCTTCTTATCTTCCCATTCTTCCAGTATTCCAATCTTCCAGTATTCCATTCTTACAATGTTTGTTTAATATTTTCTGTTACAATATGTCCATCAAACAATTGGATAATTCTATGTGCATATTCAGCATCACTGGGTGAGTGAGTAACCATAACAATGGTTGTCCCTTCCTTGTTTAAATCTGTAAGCAGATTCATCACCTCTTCTCCATTAGCAGAGTCAAGATTACCTGTTGGTTCATCAGCAAGTATAAGTTTAGGATTTGCAACAACAGCACGTGATATTGCTACTCTTTGCTGCTGACCACCTGATAATTGCTGTGGAAAATGTTTCTTCCTATGACTGATCTTCATTTTTTCAAGAACTGCTTCCACCTTTTTCTTCCTTTCTGAAGAAGACACTTTCATATAAAGTAAAGGTAGTTCAACATTCTCAAAAACAGTAAGTTCGTCAATAAGGTTGAAGCTCTGGAACACAAAACCCATGTTTCCTTTTCGTAAATTTGTACGATTCCTTTCCGAGAATTTTGACACTTCAACATCATCAAAATAAAGTTCTCCGTCGGTTGGGTTATCCAATAATCCCAGGATATTCAGTAATGTAGATTTGCCACATCCTGAAGGTCCCATTATGGCAACAAATTCACCAGTAGAAATCTCCATTTGGACTTTATTCAGTGCTGTTGTTTCAACTTCATCTGTTCTGAATATTTTTGTCAGGTTAACTGTTTTAATCATAATTTTCTGTATTAGTTTATAGATTTATTTTGTATTTATTTAAAAATAAGTTTATCTGCATCACCAAAATTATCATAACCGGAAGTCACAACCTGTTCTCCCGGTTTAAGGCCTGATAGGACTTCATAAAAACGGGGATTCTGGCTTCCCAAAGAAATTCTTCTCTTATAAGCAAAATCTCCTGACTGGTCTACAACATAAACCCACTGTCCTCCGGTGCTCTGGTAATATCCTCCACGGGGAATTAACAAAGCAGTTTTAGGTTTTCCAAGCTCAAGTCTGATACGGCTTGTTTGTCCTATTCTTATTGTTTCAGGTATGTCATCGACAAATTCCATATCTGTGTAAAACCTCCCGTTTGCAACTTCCGGATATATCTTTGAGATTATTGCATCGAATGAAGTACCTGAGAAATCACAACTACCTGTTAAACCCCTGGACACTTTTGAGATAAAGTACTCATCAATATCAACTCTGAGCTTATATGAATCAAGAATATTGATTTGACCGATACGCTCACCCCTGCTGATTACCTGGCCCACTTCGAGATCAAGGCTGGCAAGTTCACCCGATACAGGTGCTCTGTAATTCAGACTTTCGAGTCTTTTTTGCACCAATTCAAGATTTGATTCCATCCTATCAAGTGATGTTCTAAGTGCTCCCACCTGAACACCTCTGAAAACTGAATCTTTTTGTAGATTTTCACGCAACAATTCAAGTCGTTTTTTTGAAAGATCATACTGTTCCTCCGAGATTTTATATTCTTCTTCAGAAATATGTTTGTCTTCGAAAAGTATCTTATTTCTTTCGAATGCACGTTTTTGCTGAAGTATATTAGTTTGCAGTTCAAGTAACTGGATTTTTGAATTCAGGGTCTGCTGTTCCATCAACAACCGGGCTTGTCGTAACTCGTTAGAGGTCCTTGAAACCAATGCCTCATAATTAGAAATTTCAAGAATAAGACTTGTATTACTAAGTTTCACAATAATTTCATCGCTTTTAACCATATTCCCCTCATCAATAACTATTTCTTCTACTCTACTTCCACCCTCTGTCGCATCCAGATAAATTGTTTTAATTGGCTCCACAACACCTGAAACAGCAATATAGTTTTTAAAAAGACCTTCTTTTACCTCTTCAATACTCACTTTATCTATATCAACATTGAGCTTGCTGCTTTTATCACCAAAAATTATGTTAGAAAGGACCAGAATTCCAATAACACAGAATACCGATATCCAAATTGTTTTTTTGCTAATTCTGTTCTTTTTTTCAATTGGTCTGTCCATTTTATTAAGAATTTTTATAATTTATCTTATAAATGGGCATTTTTCATGCCAAATCATCTATACTGCTAATGTCAAGTCTGTTACACATATTTACTATTTACTTTACAGACAAAAAGTGTTCGAATTCGGAACATGTAAAGTACGAAATCGGACAATTATAAAAAATCATTTGCATTCTATCTCAAACATTTTTAAAAATATTTTGCAACTATTCAGTGTTTTAGTTTGGAATGCTAAAATGGTTAATTTTACTTTACTTTGCATTTTTAAGTTGGCAATCTTCAGTCTGCAGTCGGCAATCTGAAGATCGGGCTATTTATGCTTTTCAGTATTTTGGATCATCTGATTAAGTGATCGTGTGTAATAAATATTTAATTGTTATTTTCTTTCTTGCGGACTGTTGACTGCCGACTGATTAGTTATTTTATTTTTATCTTGCAAAATATATTTATTGGTTGCAAATCTAAAAAAAGGTTATATGAGTAACAAAAAAGGAAGAGTATTAGCTATTGACGATAACGAAGACATTTTGTTTGCGTTAAAACTTCTTTTAAAATCTCATGTTGAAGGAATTGATACATTACACGATCCTTCAAGGATTCCTGACTACGTTACAACAGGGAATTACGATGTTATTTTACTGGACATGAACTTCACAAAAGATGCAATAAGTGGTCAGGAAGGATTTAGCTGGCTTGCTGAGATCCTTAAAATTGATCCTTCGGCTATTGTTGTTTTTATTACTGCTTATGGAGATGCTGAAAAAGCAGTTAAGGCAATAAAAGCAGGTGCAACAGATTTTGTTTTAAAACCCTGGCAAAATGAAAAGCTACTTGCAACAGTTTCATCTGCAATAAGATTAAGTAAGTCGCAACGTGAAAACATTAACCTGAAAACAAAACAGAAAGAATTCAGTGCTACACTCGATCAACCGTTTCATGAGTTTATCGGAAAATCACCTGAAATGCAGGAAGTTTTCTCTACAATCTCCAAAGTTGCTAAAACTGATGCTAACATACTTATCCTTGGCGAAAACGGAACTGGAAAAGAACTTGTAGCAAGGGCTTTACACCGGAATTCTTCAAGGAAAGATGAAATATTTGTTAGTGTTGATCTTGGTTCAATAAGTGAAACTTTATTTGAAAGTGAACTGTTCGGTCATGTAAAAGGAGCATTCACAGATGCTAGAAAAGAAAAAACCGGAAGATTTGAAATTGCAAGCGGCGGAACATTATTTCTTGATGAAATCGGAAATCTTTCCTTACCTCTTCAAACAAAACTTCTAACAGTAATTGAACGTAAAGAGGTTACCCGTGTTGGCGCAAATAATCCCACCCTGATTGATGTTAGATTGATATGTGCTACCAATACTGATATTCACCAGATGCTGGACGATAATTCATTCCGGCAGGATCTTTTATACAGAATAAATACTGTTGAAATTCATCTGCCGCCTTTAAGAGAAAGAACCGGAGATATATCATTATTAACCAATCATTTTATTAAGCTTAATGCAAAAAAATATAAGAAGTCAGTTAAAGGAATCAGTTCTGCAGCAATGAAGATATTAAATCAGTATTCCTGGCCCGGGAATGTCAGGGAACTACAACATGCTATTGAAAGAGCAATCATTTTAGGCGATTCAGAGATTTTACAACCAGAAAATTTCATTCTTTCTTCCCCGAAAAAAATGAAATCAGAATTTGAAGTTGATACGTTGAACCTTGAAGATGTTGAAAAAGCGATTATTACTAAAGCAATGAAGAAACATGGAGGTAATGTAACTCAAGCTGCTGAAGAACTCGGATTAACTCGCACTTCTCTTTATAGAAGAATGGAAAAACATGGTATTTAAGAATTTTAGACTCAATGTCGGATTAAGAATATTGTTGCTTATTGTAACAATTTTTCTTTTATTATTCACATTGATGAACAATCATATACTTACTACTGTTTTACTGGGTGTATTTACTGTATACCAGATTTTTTCACTTTATCAATTTGTTGATAGAACTAACCGGCATCTTGCCAGTTTTCTTGAATCTATTCGTTTTTCAGAGTTTACAAGATCTTTCAATGTTGAAGGAATGGGTTCTTCTTTTGACCAGCTCAACAAAGCCTTTAATGATGTCATTCAAGATTTTCAGGCAATAAGGTCAGAGAAAGAAGAACACTTCCACTATCTTCAAAACGTAGTGCAAAATACTGATGTGAGTATTATTGCGTATTTAAAAGATGGAACTGTTGATATGATCAATAAAGCTGCTAAAAAGCTTTTTCAAATAAGTGATCTGAAGAATGTAAAAGGTCTTGAACATCTTAGTCAGGAACTTGTTCAGACTTTATTAGATCTTAAACCAGGTCATCATTACCTTATTAAAGTCCAGGATGAAGATGATTTGCTGCAACTGGCAATTTATGGGACTGAAATTAAGTTAAAAAACAAATTCATCATTCTGGTTACAATTAAAAACATACAGAATGTTCTTGAAGACCAGGAAACTGAAGCATGGCAGAAATTGATTCGTGTTCTCACTCATGAAATAATGAATTCCATTACGCCAATTGCTTCTATCTCTTCAACTCTTGATATTATGCTTAAAGATATCAGGGCAAATGAGGAAGAGGATAAAGATTGTGAAATGGACAAAGATACTGTTATAGAGCTACATAAAGCTATACAAACAATAAACAAAAGAAGTACAGGACTACTGTATTTTGTTAATACATACAGAAACTTAACAAGAATTCCAAAGCCGAATTTTAAAATAACAAATGTCAAAAATATATTCGAAAATATTATTTATCTGATGGAAGATGAAATCAATAAATCCGGTATTAATATTGAAATCCAGGTTGAGCCCGAGGATCTTCAGGTTTCAGCTGATGAAGAATTAATTGAGCAGGTTCTTATAAACCTGGTGAAGAATTCTATTCATGCACTTGAAAATAAACCTGATGGTACTATTACTTTAAAAACTTTCTTTAATAAAAGAGGTCGGCCAACCATGCAGGTTATTGATAACGGGCCGGGAATTTTGCCAGATGTACTTGATAAAGTATTCATCCCATTTTTTACAACTAAACAAAAAGGATCCGGTATTGGTTTAAGTTTATCGAGACAGATTCTCAGATTACATGGTGGAACAATTACCGCTTACTCTAAACCTGATACTGAAACAGTTTTTTCCCTGACTTTTTAATATCCGCTTGAAATTTTAATATCTGTTTAACCAGCGGTATCTCCTTGCATTATCTCCAAGTTTTATCGCTATTAAAAACTCATGAGAACCAAAACTGTATTTTCTTATATTAGAAAGAGAATAATCGAAGGCATACCCAAAATAATATTGGCTGACTTTTACACCAGCCATAACAACCATAGCATCATTTGTTCGATAAGACAATCCAGCCCAATAATCATTCCTGTAGAAAACCCTGGCATTCAGGTCAATCTGAAAACTACGAAAACTATCAGATGATTTCATAAGAATTGAAGGTTGAATAACAATCTCCGGTGTAACATCAAATTTGTATCCTCCCATGATAAAATAGTGCCTGAGTAACCGATAGTTAGTGTATGATTGATTACCAAGCTTCAATGCTGATCTTAACAGTTGTGTAGCAGACACCCCAACAAATAGTTCGGGTGTATGAAAACTCACTCCAATATTTGCATCAGGAATAAATATTATCTTATCATATTCCATTAAATATGGATCGTCCTGGTCAAACAGAACAATTTCGTTTTCATCAATTGAGAACTGAAAAGCATTAGCTGATATTCCAAATGAAAGTTGTTTATCATCCATTGGAATATGATAAGCGTATGTTAATTGAAAACCGGTTCTGTCAATTATACCATTCTTATCATTGAAAACATAACCACCAAGTCCAACACGTCCTTCACGTGAAGGGCGGGTAATTTTCCTGCGCACCGAGGTTGATTTAGAAATATAACTGGTCTTCAGCAACCTGGTTTGGACACTTATGGCATGTGTTCTTGGAGCAGTGCTAATCCCAAGCCACTGTTCCCTGGCAGTCAAATTGATTGAAGTATAGCCGTCATTCCCGGCTAATGAAGGATTCAACAAAAATCCATTCATCATGTACTGACTATAAATTGGCAACTGTTGACCAAAAGTACTGAACGAATGGAAAAAAAGCACAAAGAATCCAATATATAATATATGCCTCTTTCTCATAAATGCCTCAATATTACAAAATTTTCCGCTATCTGACAATCGTTACACTTCCAATAATTGGTTTTGAACCATCTCCCAGGTCAATAATATAATGATATGAATCCATTGGAAGCTCTTTCCCTTTGAATGTACCGTCCCATGGATCCTGATTACCATTATCAGATCTGTATACTAATTTACCCCAACGTGTATAAATTTCAATTGTTGCGTTTGAATATAATTGAATATTCTCAATTCTCCATACATCATTCTTGCCATCTCCATTTGGAGTTATGATACTTGGTATCTCTGTTACACAATTCTCACCAATAATACTAACAGTAGCTGAATCTGTCTTTGTACACAGGTTGGCATCAGTAATTTCAACTGTATATGTTCCGTTAGTTATATTAGTTAAATCTTTTGTTGTTGCAAAATTCGACCATAATACTGTGTAGGGTGTTGTACCTCCACTAATATTCAGCATGATAGCTCCATCAGGAACTCCAGGACAGCTTGCATCTGTAATTTCAGTTTCAGTTGTAATTGGAAGAGGTTCAGTAATTGTCACAATTTCAACCCAACTACACCCAATAGCATCGGTAATAGTAACAGAATAATCTATGGGAGATAAACTATCGACAATCTGTCCTGTTTGTCCATCAGACCACAAGTAATTATAAGGTTGAATTCCTCCACTTATGCTAACTGTTGCCCGTCCGTTATTTTCTCCATAACATGTAACATCTGTTACCGATACTGAAACATCCCAGGCTGCCGGTTCATAAATAGTAAAAGTACTGTCTAAAGTACAGCTATTTGCATCTGTTACTGTAATTGTATAGTCCCCCGCAGTCAGACCGGTCAAATCTTCAGAAGTTGGACCATGACTCCAGCTATATGTATATGGCCCTGCACCACCACTTGCTGTAATGTTTATTGCTCCATCATTTCTATTGTTACATGTCACATCAGTATTTACATGGTTTATTACTAATGCCGGTGGTTCAGATATTGTAATTGCGCTATCTGTCGTACAACCATTAGCATCTGTAACTACTACCATATATGTACCTTCAGTTAAATTAATAACATCTTCTGTTGCTGGTCCGTGACTCCATGCATAAGAATAATTTGTTGTACCGCCGGTAACGGAAATATCTATTGTACCATCATTTTCTCCATAACAGGTTACATTTGTTTCTGTAGAACTAAAAAGAAGATTTGCAGGTTCAGTAACTGTAATTGTGGAAGTAGCTGTACAACCATTATTATCAATGACGTTTACTGTAACTTCACCAACACCACCATATGTGAAACTTATATTAGTCGCCGTAGATGTACCAATACTTGCACCTGCTGTGTTTACATCCACAGTAAACAGATAAGGAGTAGTGCCACCACCGGCTGTAAAGGTTCCTGATGCTGTAGAATCACTATAACATAACAATGTAATATCTGAAGTCGGAGTAATTGTTAATGCAGGTGGAACAGAAATGGTTATTCCACTACTAACTGCACTACATCCGGTAATTGTATCAAGCACTTCAACAGTGACAGTCTCTCCGTCATTCAATGAATTAGTAATATAGGTATTTATTACTCCAGGACTTTGAACACTTATTCCGTCAATAAAGAATTCATAAATATCTCCACCTCCAGCAGTGAAAGTTACAGTTTCACCGACACATATAGTATCATTTGGATCACTACTTGTTAAGGTCGCTACAGGAACCGGATTTACAACTACAGCAAAAGTGCCTGGTATTGCACTGTTACCATTTGCATTTACACCAACAACAGTTACATTACCACTTACAGCGGACAAGCTATAATCTACTGTAATCAGAGTATCATCTGCAACACCAACAATTGAAGCACCTGTTGGTACTGTCCATAAATATGATGTAGCCCTATCAATAGAATCAATTGCATAGGTAACCCCTGTCTGTCCGGCACATACAGTATCGTCGCTGACTGTAATAGGTCCGGGATTTTCCGGTAATGTTATTACGGTTACATTAAAGCTACACTGTGCTGTATTGGCTGAATTATCAGTGACAGTCCATGTTATACTCGTACCGTCATTGATTTGCTCCCCATCTAAGGTTGGTCCACTATTAATACTATTTATTACGCTTGCAACCCCACAATTATCTGAAGTTGAAACAGGGTCAAATTCAGTTCCTGAAACAGTATAGTAGGTCACACCTGCATCAGCATTGCGTATTTGATCGGATACACATGTTATTGTAGGATTAATAGTATCTTCCACTGTAATCGTTACCGGTATATCCACTGTACATAGGTTTACATCTTGTACTGTTACTATGTAACTGTTGTCTGACAGTCCACTAAAGGTGCCGGAACTCTGGTAGGTGCCGCCGTCAAGACTGTATTCGTAAGGCGTTGTTCCGCCTGAACCGACTACAGTAACACTTCCTGTTGAGTTGCCGCTGCATTCAACATTTGTCTGGCTTGTAATACTGCCTGTCAACACTGCCGGTTCACTTATGGTAAGTGTGGATCCATTTGTTACACAGCCATTATTATCTCGTATTGATATATCATAATCACCTGCTGATAATCCGGTAAAACTGCCACCATTTGACAGATAGGTGGTACCGCCATCTGTTGAGTATTCATAGGGGGCTGTACCGCCTGATGCTGTGATGGTGACCGTTCCGTCAGTTAATCCGTTACATGTAATATCTGTGGGTACTTCACTGTCTATTGTAAGAACTGCCGGTTCTGTGATAACCAATGCTCCGTCAAGGGTTATTACACATGATGTAGCTGCGGCATCCCTGATCTGTACATTATAAGTGTCTGCTACAAGCGTTATGAAGTTCCCTGATCCCTGCCAGCTTATTCCTCCGTCTATGGTGTATTCATATGTTCCGCCGCCGCCTGTTGGTGATGTTATTGTTATCGTTCCATCGTTCCCGCCAAAGCAGGTTACGTTT
>DAOVLD010000181.1 GCA_030631445.1 Bacteroidota bacterium | reverse complement strand
TTTATTTGCATTTTTGATATTTTTTACCGGGAAATATTTGAACAGGAAAAAAGCATTTTTATTGATTGGTTTTTATATACTGTTTATGATCTATGTAATAGGGAAAAATTATGATCTTGAAATTGTTAATAAATTATCCCATATTTTATTAAGAATAGTTGAAATAATTAAATTCTAATCTGCCTCTTTTTTCAGGCGTTGCAGTAAGGCTTTTAACTCTTTAACTTTTAGACTCTTTGACCCTTTGACTTTTAGACTCTTCGACCGTTCGACCCTTCGACTTTCACAAGGACATTCAACCCTCCGGGAATGATCTTCACATCAACATGCCTGCCAGTTATCATAGGGTCACCATCAAGATGTACATGTCCCGGTGACTCCCTTTCCACACTTACCTCTTTACATTTCACTATCTCAATATATTTACTTGAATCGATAGTTTTTGTTAATAACCTTATTCCAATATCCAAAGCCCTGTAAAAAGGGAATGGCGATAACATAGTGACATCCATAAAGCCGTCCATAATACTGGCTTGTGGGGCAATAGATGCTTTGTTCCCGTATTGTGAACTATTTGCAAATGTAACAAGAAATAAATCCTTTCTTATTTCTCTCTCGTTAATTCTGATAACATATTTCTGTGGAGTATAAGATATGAAATGTGCCAGGATTAGTCGCAGATAGGAAAAAAAACCACGTTTCTCCAAAAGAGAAAATTCTTGTCCAATCATGGCATCAAAACCAATACCGGCGGTACAGAAAAAAGGTGTCCCATTTAGTATTCCGTAATCAACCGCTACAGGGCGAGCGTTCCTTAATAAATCAATGGCACCGGGCAAATTCAAAGGGATACCCAGGTGTCGTGCCAGACCGTTCCCTGAACCTGTCGGGATAATTCCTACAGCCGCTTCCGTATTCACTAACCCCCGTGCAACTTCATTCACAGTACCATCACCTCCTACAGCAACAAATCTTTTAATACCTTCTTTAACCTTTTCTTTTACAATAACGGTTGCTTCACCCTGTTTGCCTGTTTCAAAAAAATAAGGTTCCGGAAAAAAGTAATCAACCAGTTTCAGGATCTTTTCCTTTAAACCACTCTGTGTTCGGTTACCTGCTATGGGGTTTATGACAAAAACTATCTTTTCCAAAATAATAGAATATATCTTTCAAAACCCAAAGGTATGTTCACTTTATGAAATAAAAAAGGTTATTCAGCTATTTTAGAATATTCCAAAATGTTACGAGTTTCGTGTTACGGGTTACGAGTTAGGTTTTCCAGATGAATCTAAAAAAACTAACCGTTTTCAATTTATAACACTTTCTTTTAATAAATTTCGTTCTTTATACAAAAATCAAGATTTTACGTAAGAAATTGTACGAAAGAAATTACTCTTACCTAATGAGAGAATTACTAAAAATATTACTGATACTTATTGTTGGTGTTGAATTAAATGCACAAACGGGTGGTTCCAGCACATACCAGTTTCTAACTCTTCCTGTTTCAGGCAGAATTTCATCACTTGGCGGCAAAATGATCACTACTCCCGGCAATGACCTGAACCTTGTTTTTTCAAACCCATCCCTCCTTAACAAAGAAATGAATAATGAACTGGTTCTGAATTATTCGGGATATTTTGCTGACATTCGTTACGGATATGCAGCATACTCACATTCATTCAAAAAGTTAGGAAATTTTGCTGTCGGTGTTCATTTTATTAATTATGGTGAATTTATCGCAGCCGACCGGACAGGAATTATTACCGGGAAATTCCAGGCAGCAGAACATGCTTTTCATCTTACATGGTCGATACCTATTGACAGTACTATATCGGTGGGTGTCAATCTTAAACCTGTATTATCAACTTTCGAAAGATACCGGTCAACCGGAATAGTTGCCGATTTCGGAATTTCCTATATCAGCAGGAACCGGTTATTTGCAGCTTCTTTGACAATAAACAACTTAGGCCGGCAGATATCTACCTATTATGGCGGAAATCATGAACCACTTCCTTTCGAAGTACAGCTTGCAGTTTCAAATAAACTGGAGCATGCACCATTCAGATTTTTCCTCACAGCTCACAGTTTGCAACAATATGATCTGCTGCCGCCCAAAGAAAATATAAACAACGGCTATAATGATTCGGAGAGAGAATCTTCAGAGATTGAAATTTTTGGTGACAACCTGATGAGACATATGGTAATGGGACTGGAGTTTATTCCTTTTGAGAACTTTGCCCTGCGTTTTGGGTATAATTACCAAAGAAGACAAGAGCTGAAGATACATACAAGAATTTCAACTGTTGGATTTTCGTGGGGTTTCGGTCTCAAAATCTCGCAGTTCAGGCTAAATTATGGCAGGGCAACTTATCACCTGGCAGGTGCTTCCAATCATTTTTCCTTTAGCACTAATATGGGGAATCTTTATCAGAAAGTCTTTAATTAAATAAATGAGTAAATGGGCAAAGAGGTGAAGTTTTAACCGGATTTTTTGGGTTGAAAAAGGATTTTGCGAGCTTGCCCTGACCAGAGCGTCATGGGGAGCGAAGCGACGAAGCAATCTCCTAAGAACAACCAGAATGCCAAAGCGATAGACTGTCATGAGCTTTTCGAAAAGTCAAGAGAGATTGCTTCACTTCGTTCGCAAAATCTATATACTTATTATGCTTTATAGGTATGTGTAAATTGTAACCGAAATATGAAACATAGATTCTAAAACCTATTATCTTCCTTAGCCTTATCCTTGACCATTTTATTACAAAATTAAAGGTTAACATTAATTTAACTATTCTTTTTATTTAATTTGCGAAGCTAAGTTTTATCTTTGCCGACGAATGAGAACCTTAAACAAAAATAATCTGACAATAGCTGTTGACGGGTATTCGTCTTGTGGTAAAAGCACCTTTGCCAAAGAAATTGCCAGAAGACTAAATTATAAATACATTGACAGCGGAGCAATGTACAGGGCTGTTACCCTGCTGTGTATAAAAAATAATATTATTAGTAGAGATAAATTTGATATAAAAGCCCTGGAATTACTTATCACAGAAACAGATATTGATTTCCGGTTCACGGAAACAAGAAACAGGCATGAAACTTTCCTGAACGGGAAAAATGTAGAAGATGAGATAAGAACTGCGGGTGTTTCAGATTATGTAAGCCAGGTAAGCGAAATTGGATATGTCAGGGGAAAAATGGTAAACATCCAAAGAAGGCATGGAAAAGAGGGAGGGATAGTCATGGATGGCAGGGATATTGGCACAGTTGTATTTCCTGAAGCTGATTTGAAAATTTTCATGACTGCCCGTGCAGAAGTAAGGGCTGAAAGAAGATACAAAGAACTTCAGGCAAAAGGAGTTGATGCTGACTTTGAATCAGTGAAGAAGAATATTGAAAAAAGGGATTATATAGACACGAACAGAAATATCAGTCCGCTAAAAAAAGCTGCTGATGCCATAGTACTTGACAATAGCGATATGACAGTGCAGGAGCAAATGGAATGGTTTGAAGAATTGCTTAGTGAATTGAACTATGAAAATTGAAATAGATCAGCAATCCGGATTTTGTTTCGGGGTTGAAAAAGTAATTAAAATTGCAGAAGATATCCTGAAAGAGGAAGGCAAGGTATATTGTCTGGGGGAAATAGTTCATAATCAACGTGAAATGGAGCGACTTATGTCTTTGGGACTAGTAACTATTGATTATGAAACCTACAGAAATATGAAAAACTGCAAGGTTCTGATTAGAGCACATGGCGAACCCCCTGAAACCTATGAAATTGCAAAAAAGAACAATATTCAGTTACTTGATGGAACCTGCCCTATTGTTGACCGCCTTCAGAAAAAGGTAAAAATTGGCTATGAAGAAATGAAAAAAAAAGATGGGCAGGTGGTTATTTTCGGGAAAGAAAAACATGCAGAAGTTATTGGATTGAAAGGTCAGGCTGAAGGTAAAGCAATTGTAGTTAACCATTTGCATGAACTTGATCAGATCGATTTTTCCAAACCTGTTGTCCTTTATTCCCAGACTACTCGCAATAAGAAAAAATACCGGGAATTGGGCATGGAGATCCAAAAAAGAATAAACGGGGTAACAGACAGAAGCGAATTATTAATTTATGATACTATCTGTAACCAGGTGGCAAACCGTGAGCTAACTATCCGGGAATTCGCCCGGAATCATGACCTGGTGTTGTTTGTCAGCGGCAAGAACAGTTCAAACGGTAAAATGTTATTCCAGGTATGCAAAGAGGAAAATCCGAATTCCCGGTTCATTTCAGCCGAACCAGAAATAGAAAAGAGTTGGTTTGATAATGCAAATTCGGTTGGTATATGTGGCGCCACCTCAACACCGGAATGGCTAATGAGAAATGTTGCTGAAAAGGTTAAATCACTGAGTGAAAAATAAGGTAATTTTTTCTATAGCCGGTAACGTAATATATTTTCAAGTTTTTCAATACCTTTATAATCAAATAAT
>DAOVLD010000127.1 GCA_030631445.1 Bacteroidota bacterium | reverse complement strand
GTCCTGATATTTATGGAAAAATAGGTAATTCAGGTGTATCAGTTGCTTGTCTTGATGATGCGAAGAAACTCTATTCGGGGTTTAATCTTATTGATCCAAAAACTTCTGTCTCAATGACCATTAACGGTCCGGCTCCAATAATGGTCGCATATTTTATGAATGCTGCTATTGACCAGCAGTGCGAATTGTATATCAGAAAGAATGGCCTGGTAAAGGATGTAGAGAAAAAGAAAGAAGAAATTTTCAGAAAACAGGGAAGAAATGTGCCGGAATACAAGGGTAAACTTCCTAAGCTTAGTGACGGACTGGGTTTAATGTTACTCGGAGTAACCGGTGATCAGGTTCTTCCTGCTGAAATATATAAAAGAATAAAACAGAAAACGATTTCTGTTATCAGGGGTACGGTACAAGCCGATATTCTTAAAGAAGATCAGGCTCAGAATACCTGTATCTTTTCTACAGAGTTTGCACTGAAGTTAATGGGTGATATCCAGGAATATTTTATTGAAAATAATGTCCGTAATTTCTATTCAGTTTCCATTTCAGGATATCATATAGCTGAAGCAGGCGCTAATCCTATTTCACAACTGGCATTTACACTGGCTAATGGTTTTACTTTTGTTGAGTATTATATTTCACGTGGACTGGAGGTTGATAAGTTTGCGCCAAATCTTTCTTTTTTCTTTTCAAATGGTCTCGATCCGGAATACACTGTGATAGGGAGAGTAGCAAGAATTATTTGGGCTAAAGCTATGAAATATAAGTATGGGGCAAATATCCGTTCACAGAAACTGAAGTATCATATCCAGACTTCAGGCAGGTCGTTACATGCCCAGGAAATTGAATTTAATGATATCAGAACAACCCTTCAGGCGCTGAGTGCAATTTATGATAACTGTAATTCGTTGCATACCAATGCATATGATGAAGCCATTACCACTCCTACTGAAGAATCTGTTCGAAGGGCACTGGCAATACAATTGATAATCAATCATGAACTTGGATTTTCAAAGAACCAGAATTCCCTGCAGGGATCATTCATTATTGACGAACTAACCGAACTTGTTGAAGAGGCAGTACTTGCTGAATTTGACCGGATAACAGACAGGGGAGGTGTCCTTGGTGCAATGGAAACAATGTATCAGAGAAGTAAGATACAGTCAGAATCACACTATTACGAGAGTCTTAAACATAGTGGTGAATTGCCAATAATGGGTGTTAATACCTTTCTGTCATCAGACAATTCACCTACAATTGTGCCTGATCTGGTAATCCGGTCAACAAAAGAAGAGAAAAAGAGACAAGTTAAATTGATACATGAACTTCACAGAATTAATAAAGCAAAATCTATAAGTCTGCTTGATAAATTAAAGAGAGCAGTAAACCTTAATCAAAACACCTTCCCGGGTATTTTTGAAGCTGCGAAATATTGCTCCATCGGACAAATATCACAGGCGCTTTATGAGGTAGGAGGAGAATACCGGAGAAATATGTGATTTTCATTGAATATTACTAATTTTGAAAGATGGAATAATGCCTGCCCTGTGAAATGCGACGCAGGAGCTATTTCTACAGGGGAATAATGGAATGATGGAAGATTGGGAAGAAAAAGAAGAGGAGAAAAGGAGAGAGCAAAGAAACATGCGTTTACCCGTAACACGTAACTCGTAACAGCTTGATGTAAAGAGAAAAGTGAATAGCTTAGGAGATAAACTGATTTAACATATAACTGATAACATTTAACATTTTACTTATGTCAAATTCGAATGTAAATCTTACATCAACGCTGGTTTTAACAATTAACCCGCGAATATATTTTACTCAGTTTGGAGTGTACCAACTAGAGAAACCAATTTTTCTCAAACGGCTAAGACACACCGATGAGGAGATGAAATCCTTTCAGATAATAACTGATCAGTATGAATATAGAAAGGAACTGATCATGAAAGAACTTAAAGAGAATGATATAGAAATTGAAAAAATAAGTGTTGTAGTTAGCCGGGGCGGTTTAGTCAGACCTGTTAAGGCAGGTGTTTATGAAGTTAATAAAAAGCTTTTCACAGATCTGAAGAATAATCTCTGCGGTGTGGATACTGTCAATCTTGGTGGTTTAATTGCAAGTGCTATTGCAAATGAAATAAAAGGTTCCAGGGCTTATGTCTCTGATCCGGTAACTGTTGATGAGCTTGATGATCTGGCACGTGTTTCCGGACACCCGTTGTTTGAACGCAAATCAGTTTTTCATGCTTTGAATCAGAAATATGTTGCCCGCAAACATGCAAAATCTCTGGGTTTGGGTCCCACTTGCAAGGATCTTAATCTTATTATAGTGAACCTGGCGCGGGGAATAACTGTTAGCGCTCACAAAAAAGGTAAAGTAGTTGATACTACCCAGGGGTTTGATGGCGATGGTCCGTTTTCACCAATTGGAAGTGGTACTTTACCAATGGGTGATATGATAAGGATGTGTTTTAGTGGTAAATATTCTGAAGAGGAAATGCATGAAATGATCAGGGGGAAAGGCGGACTGTTTGCTTATTTTGACAAGTCAAGAAGTCATGAGATTGATTCTTTGATTGAAAAAGGTGATGAGAAAGTAATATTTATTATTGAAGCAATGGCATACCAGGTTTCAAAAAGTGTGGGGGCAATGAATATGGTGTTTGAGGAAAAACCTGATGCTATACTTATTACCGGAAAATTTGCTCATAATAAAGTTATAACAAATTTTATAACAAAAAGAGTTTCAAAAATTGCTCCGGTCCATATTTATCCCGGAGATGATGTGCTTGATGCTTTAGCTGAAAATGCATTCAGGGCTTTGAAGGGCGAAACAGAGATACTTGAGTATTAAAAGTTAAAAGTGCCTAAAGTGCCTAAAGTGCCTAAAGTTTAAAGTGTCTAAAGTTAAAAGTGCCTAAAATAGATAATCTCATTATACTTTGTGTTTTTAAGTCGGCAGTCCACAGTCGGCAATCTAAAGACATAGTTTATCATTTTTTCCTATAAGGTTTAGTAAGTAAATTGATTTTGCGAACGCAGTGAAGCAATCTTTTATGGTTTTTCGTTAAACTCATGCAAGTTTAATTATTTGGTATTCCTGATGTAATTGACAGATTGCTTCGTCGCTACGCTCCTCGCAAAATCTCTTTTCATCCCTTGCCTTCTCCAATCATCAAAAATGTCTTTTGGTATATATACAGTTAAGTTTCTAAATCCCGTTGCCATTGTGTTATAATTGTTTGATTGTTATTTATTTTCTTTCTTTCTTTCTTTCTTTCTTTATTGCCGACTGTGGACTGCCGACTGATTATTTCATTCCCCCGGCTGACCAAATTTCATATTTTCAGGAACCTGTATTGCTAAAACCAGACCTTTTACACAAACTTTTCCTCCTGAGATCAGTTTCGATTCAACCCAAACCTTTCGTCCGTTAACCTCTTTTATTTTTGCCCGTACTTCAAAAGGCTGGTCGATGGGAGTTGGCAGCAGGTAGTCAACCTTAAGTGAGGCAGTAAGAAATCTGAAAGCAGGTTTCGAGTCCATTGCCCTGTTTTCTTCCCGGTATTTTGCAGCAGCGGCTGTTCCGGTAGCATGACAGTCGATAACTGAAGCAAGAAGCCCTCCGTAAACATATCCCGGAACAGCCATATGTTCCGGACGAGGTTGGAACCGGCAATACGTTTCATCTCCGTCCCAGTAACTTTTAATTTGATGACCAAGCTTATTTTTACTGCCACAGCCATAACAATAACTAAGTTCTTCAGGATAATAATCCTGGAATGCTTTGATTTTCATTTTTAGTATTTTAAAGTGAACTGAGAAATCGCTCAGCATCGAGTGCTGCTATACAACCTGACCCTGCAGCAGTAATAGCTTGGCGGTAGTGAGGATCCTGAACATCACCACATGCGAAAACTCCGGGTAAATTCGTTTTTGATGTTCCGGGGATTGTTTTAATATATCCAACATCATCCCTCTCCAGCCAATTTGAAAATATGTCAGAATTCGGATGGTGTCCGATAGCAAGGAAGAAACCATGAATATTAATTTTCACTTCTTCCTCGTCAGGTGTACCCATTTTTTTTATCAGTATTGCGCCTTCAACTCCATCTTCTCCAAACAGATCTTTTGTATTATGTTCATACAAAATTTCAATATTTGGTGTCTTTTCTACTTTAGCTAACATAGTTTTGGATGCTCTCATATAATTTTTTCGTACAATAATATAGACCTTATTACAGAGACCTGACAGGTAAGTTGCTTCTTCAGCTGCAGTATCGCCACCTCCGATAACAGCAACATCTTTCCCTTTGTAGAAAAATCCGTCACATGTAGCACAAGCCGAAACACCCATCCCTGCATATTTCTTTTCTGCTTCCAGACCAAGATATTTAGCAGAAGCACCGGTAGCAATAATGACTGTCTTTGCTTCAATAATTTTTTTATCATCAATGGTTATCTTATACGGACGGGTTGAAAGGTCAGATGAAGTCGCTATACCCCAACGGACATCAGTTCCAAAACGCTTTGCCTGTTTTTTCAGGTCTTCCATTAAAACAGGTCCTGTAACTCCTTCAGGGTATCCGGGATAGTTTTCCACTTCGGTGGTTGTTGTCAGTTGACCACCGGGCTGCAGTCCTTCATAAAGAACAGGTTTAAGATTTGCCCTGGCTGCATATATGGCGGCTGTATATCCGGCAGGACCTGACCCGATAATCAGACATTTAACTTGTTCAGTTTCTACCAGGTAAGCTTTTTGAGGGTCTTTTTTGTCGTTAAGGCTATCCATTGATTTAAATAGTTCCATGGGAGTTTTGTTTTTAAAAGAAATAATTAAACAAAGTTATAATGAAGAAGTGACTAAAGTGTCTAAAGTGCCTAAAATGCCTAAAGTTATAACTTCTTCTCTTCACATTTACTCATTTCTTCATTTAAGTTTACTTTCAACTTCTTCCTCTTCTATTCTCAACTTTTGGCACTTTTAACTTTAGTTCACTTTAAGTACTTCTTTAATTGAATATTTGATTTACAAAAGGCATACCATTTTTTGTATGGTTAAATATTTTGCAATTCTGTCAGGGTTATATATTTTTGTTCGCTGATTTCAAAACTCATATATTTGTAATCAATTTTTAAACATACATATATACATTTTATTTCGGGATGTAGCTCAGCACGGTTTAGAGTACTCGTCTGGGGGGCGAGGGGTCGCGAGTTCAAATCTCGCCATCCCGACAAAAACAAAAAGACCTGCTCCGAAGGATTGGGTCTTTTCTTTTCTGAAGCGTTGAAAGCTTGCTTTCAAAAGCGTAAGAAAAGAAAAAGAACCTGAGCGGCGCAGCCGCCAGGTCTTTTTGTTTTTATTCACTTCCCAAACCGAGATCACGGCCGTGACGAAGGAGCGGCCGTAATCTTGGCCATCCGGTTCTTGCTTTCATAAGCAGCTAAAACAAAAAAGACCAGTGTTTCAGCTGCGAAGCTGCTGAAACCGGTCTGTTTCATAGTTTGAATCATGCCCAACCGAGATCACGACCGTGACGAAGGAACGGCCGTAATCTTGGCCATCCCGTTCTTGCATTTGTAAGCAGCTAAAACAAAAATACTGAAGAGTTGTGATGCGGTGTTGCTGTTAAGTGATGAGGTAGTAGTTAAGAAGTCATTAAAAAACACATAAAAAAATAACGTTATTAATCCCGTTATTAATAACGTTATTAATAACGTAATTAATTTGTTTGATAAAATGAATTTACACGCAAATTCTTTTTTTTGCTTTAATGGACAATTTTTTTGTACCTTGAAAATTCTAAATCTAT
>DAOVLD010000099.1 GCA_030631445.1 Bacteroidota bacterium | reverse complement strand
CCCGCCAATCCTTGTGTGTAGCTGACACTGTCTTCTATATTATCATTCAGATGGGCGATTCTGTAGGCAGGATCAGCAGTGCTGAAATCATGAGAATACAAATTTATACGTGCAGAATTTTGGCTAATAGAGAAATTATAAAAATAAAACAATGTATCGGATGAGGGATAATGAAAAAATAATACCATTTCGGTTGATAATGAAAGCAGGTTAAAATTGGTTAATGATCCATTCCCTGCCTGTATATCTGAAGTGAAATACAAGCCTTTAAATTTCTGCAAAAAGTCGTCCTGCGAGACTAAAATACTTGTATCAGCTATTATCTTCTCAGCAAATGCATCATTCATATATATTTTAATTAAAGTATCAGATGCATTGTAATTTGCCGAGCCTACAACATTCTCATAGTATAAACCTTCCTGATTCAAATTTGAGTAATAAGCAGAATCAGGATAAAAATCTTTTTTAAGCTCATGAACATTAATTTCCATTATAGAATTAGTATCACCATATAAACCGGCAACTTCAAGAAACACAATAAGAGAATCAATAACCGGAGGATACTCGCTAAAAATCAATTCGCCTGACAATCGTACCTGTGAAATAAAATCAGCGTTAGTAGTACCAAATACAGGATCAATAAATTCACCAGCTATAGCTAATGCCGTTTCATCTGTTCTTAATGAATCTAATAATCCGGTATACACTTCAACCAGGAACTCATCATAATAATTAACTGAAAATTTGTCGTTTTGGGGTTGGAGATTTTCACCTATAAGGGTGCCTTCGTCGTCGCAAGAAGTTAGTAAAAACAAACCGCCCAAAAAAAGGACGGAAACAGAAAGGGTAATATATGAAACCGGCAATATAATTAGCCGGTTAATAATTGGTAATTTCATATTGGTATTAAGATATAAGTTCATCATAGAAATCGGAATACTTATCAATATACTCATCCTCCCCTTCATACTCCAAAACAGGTATACCCCATTCCTCAATAAACGTTTTCAACTCGGAATTTATTTTCTCACTTCCCATAATAACAGCATCCGAATTTGTAATGGCAAGCTTATTCAAATTTAAATAATTGGCGTCGTTAATTATTTTAATATCATCTTTAGTAATACCTTCGAGCAGAAGTTTCTTTTTAAACGAAGGATTCAACGATTTCTTAAATTCACTATCATATACCGAATACACCACTTTAGAGTCTGAGAACAAGGGATTATCAGCAAAGCTTTTCTTAAGATAAAGCGGTACTAAGCTTGTAAACCAACCATGACAATGAACAATGTCAGGAGCCCATCTCAACTTCCTTACGGTTTCAAGCACACCACGCGCATAGAAGATTGCCCGCTCATCATTATCACTAAATTCTTCCCCTTTTCTATCAGTAAGTATAAATTTTCTCTGGAAATAATCCTCATTATCAATGAAATAAACCTGCATCCTGGCAGATTGAATGGAAGCTACTTTAATAATTAGCGGATGATCGGAGTCATCAATGATAACGTTCATACCAGATAGCCTGATTACCTCGTGAAGTTGATTTCTTCTTTCTTTAACACATCCGAACTTAGGCATAAAAGTGCGTATCTCTTTGCCTTTTTCCTGGATGCCCTGAGGTAAATAGCGTCCAATTCGGGACATTTCATTCTCGGGCAGGTAAGGGGTAATTTCCTGAGAAACAAATAAAACCTTTTTGTTCTCCATCAAATAAAATATGCTTTTATAATAATTTGCAAATTTAGTAAAATTATTGGTAATTTTCAATTTTGACAATCCTGCATATTTATGATAATACCTTAAATGCTTTCCCCTGTCAGTAAGTGGGATGAAAATTGTGAGTGTTATGGTTGTATCGCAATAATTGTTTCGAAGAAAAATAATTGATTACATACCTGCCATTTAGAGATGACTAAAGTTAAAAATGGCTGAAAATTTATTTTAACTTTGCAAATTTGATCATTGCAATATTTTACAGTATGATCATTATTGAAATTGCTTAAATTGAAAAAGAAATTACTAACCATCCTGAATTTTCTTTTATTTCTTACCCTGGGAATAATTTTACTCTATTTTGCCTTCCGTAATATTAGTTTTCAGTCTCTTCTTTCAGATCTTAAAAATGCAAACTATTATTGGATATTTCTTTCGCTCTTATTGGGTTTCCTGGGATTTGTTGTACGAGCCTATCGCTGGAGAATGCTAATTGAACCTCTGGGTCATAAACCGTCCCTAAAAGATACATTTCATGCTTTGATGACAGGATACCTTGCAAATTATACACTTCCGCGCTTTGGTGAGGTAACTCGTTGTGCTACACTTAACCGCACTAATAAAGTTCCCATGGATGCTTTGATCGGGACTGTTATTATTGAAAGAACCATTGATGTGATAGTCCTTTTTTCGCTGGTGGTGATTATCTTTTTTGCCAAGATCGATTTTTTTGGTCAGTTTTTAAAAACTCAGGTTTTTGATCCACTGCACGAAAAAATTATTACAACTATAAATTTTTCATCCATTATATGGATAGCTATTATTTCAGGAATAATTATCCTGATTATTGTTTTTATCCAATACCGGTCAAGATTTTCAGATTTTCCGTTTTATCAGAAAACAAAAAAGATCATCCTGGGAATATTTGAAGGATTAAAAACCGTATTCAGTATGAAAAGGCGAAAGGTTTTCATTTTTTATACTGTTCTATTGTGGTTTATTTATTTTCTTATGACCTGGGTGGTTGTTTATTCAATCCCTGAAACTTCACATTTAACTGCTCTTGATGGTTTATTCCTGTTAGTTATCGGTAGCCTGGGCATGTCAGCTCCTGTTCAGGGTGGCATTGGTGCTTTTCACTGGATAATTTATAAGGGGTTGACCATATACGGAATAAGCAGGGAAAAAGGGTTAGTTTATGCAACATTGTCGCATGAATCACAAACACTTTTAGTGGTAATTTTAGGAGCCTATTCATTTTTATTGATTTTTCTTGAGAGAAAAAAAAGAAAAAGGTTATCTTTTCAGGCAGAATCAAAATCTGCTGAGTGATGAATAAGTATACGCTCATTAAATCCAAGATTGTAAGCGGGATTGATTTCATGCGTCTTCTTTCCATTTACCGTTTTAAAAACCAAAAAATTGTTTTTACCAACGGCTGCTTCGATCTTATCCACCTCGGACATGTTAAATATCTTACGCGGGCAGCTGATCTGGGTGATATTTTAATTATCGGACTTAATTCCGATTCATCTGTAATAAAGATCAAAGGTCACGGCAGGCCTGTGCTTGATCAGGAATCAAGGGCACTGACACTGGCAGCTTTTAGCTTTGTTAACAATATTGTATTGTTTGATGAAGAAACCCCATACAAATTAATTAAACAAATCAGGCCTGATATCCTGGTAAAAGGGGGTGATTACAATCCCGAAGAAATTGTTGGTTATGATATTGTTAAAGATAATGGAGGGGAGGTTAAGATGCTTGATTTTATTAAGGGATATTCCACGTCCAACATTATTAAGGGTATTGCTTCACAAATCCACCCCGAGAAGTAAATAAACCATGCTAAAAACAAAGACAATCTGGGTATGTCAGAATTGCGGTGTTGAATCATCAAAATGGATTGGCCGTTGTCCATCCTGCGGGGAATGGAATACCTATGTTGAAGAGATTGTTAGAAAAGATAGTGCGGGCAAAACAACTAATTACACATTCACCGGAACCGCAAAACCAATAACCCTGCAGGAAATAGCTTCCCTTGAAGAATCAAGAATTGATACTCGCAGCATAGAGTTGAACAGGATACTCGGCGGAGGAATAGTTCCCGGATCAATTATTCTTCTTGGTGGAGAACCGGGAATAGGAAAATCCACACTTGCTCTCCAACTGGCACTCGGATTAAAAGAGCTAAAAATTCTTTATGTTTCAGGGGAAGAAAGCAACAGCCAAATTAAACTCAGAGCCAGCCGTATCAAGTCAAATCATGAAAATTGTTATATTCTTACCGAGACATCACTGGAAAATGTTCTTACACAAATAGAAAACACAAAAGCAGGATTAGTGATTGTGGATTCTATTCAAACCATGTTTACAGAAAACATCTCCTCTACACCAGGAAGTATCTCTCAAATACGTGAATGTACTGTTCGCCTTCTGAAATATGCTAAAGAAACTGCTATTCCGGTTTTGCTTATCGGACATATTACAAAAGAAGGAAATCTTGCCGGACCCAAGGCACTTGAACACATTGTAGATGTAGTATTGCAATTTGAAGGTGACCAAAATCATTTGTACCGTATCCTTAGGGCAACAAAAAATCGATTCGGATCAACATCCGAACTGGGTATTTACGAAATGAGGAGCAATGGACTCAGGGAGGTCCACAATCCATCAGAATTATTAATTTCTCACATCGATGAAAATCTAAGCGGCGTATCCATTTCTGCAACTATTGATGGTATCAGACCTTTCCTTATAGAAACACAGGCGCTTGTGAGCTCCGCAGTATACGGAACTCCTCAACGGTCATCCACCGGATTCGACCTGAGAAGGTTAAACATGTTACTGGCTGTTTTGGAGAAGCGAGCCGGGTTCAGGCTGGTTGCTAAAGATGTTTTTCTTAATATAGCCGGCGGAATAAAAGTAAATGATCCTGCAATCGATCTGGCAGTTATTTCAGCTGTTTTATCCTCAAACATAGATGTACCAATCAATAAGCGTATATGTTTTGCCGGTGAGGTTGGTCTTTCCGGCGAAATCCGGCCTGTTAACAGGGTTGAACAACGAATTCGTGAAGCAGAAAAACTTGGATTTAGCGAAATGTATATTTCAAAATATAACCGTAAAGGCCTTGATTCTTCAAAGTTTAATATCAAAATCCATTTTCAGTCACGAATAGAAGATCTGATAAAAAACATCTTCAAACCTTAAACGCTTCCTTCTTCCTCTTTACTCTTCGCTTTGCTCTTTGCTCTTTACTCTTTACTCTTCGCTCTTTACTCTTCGCACTCTGCTCTTTGCTCTTTGCTCCTAATAAATTTCCTCATCAAACGGATTATAATTATCCTGTGGATTTGCTTTTTTGTACTGGTCACAATCGAGTTCAATATTAAAAACACGTGGTGGTTCAAAAACATCTTCAGTCGTCACATTCAAACTATCATTATAAATTTGCTGCATATATAAACCGAACACCGGAAGAGCCATATTTGCTCCTGATCCAAGTACCAGACGTTCAAAATGGACAGATCTGTCAGGCCAACCAGACCATACACCTGTAACCAGTTTTGGGGTTACTCCCATAAACCAACCATCAGACTGGTTCTGCGTAGTACCCGTTTTCCCTCCAATTTCATTCATTAGCTCGTATTTCCAGCGCAATCTGCGTCCGGTACCATCCTTAACAACTCCCTCTAACAAATTCAGCATCAGGTAAGCATCCGGCTCACTGATTGCTTCCTTAAATGATGGTTTAAATGTTGAAATAAGATTCCCCTCTTTATCTTCAATTCGGGTAATAAAAATTGGTTTAATATAAATCCCTTTATTTGCATAAGTGCTATATGCCCCAACCATTTCATATAGTGACACTTCTGAGGTGCCAAGAAAGATTGATGGTACAGGATCAATAAAACTACGAATACCCATTTTTTGCATTAAATCTCTAACTGACTGAGGATTAAATTTTTTAATCAACCATGCTGAAACATAATTCTCAGAATGTGCCAATCCAAACTTCAATGACACCATTTTCCCCCAAAAATCCCTGGGCCCGGTACTGGCGGGACGCCAGACTGAATCATTCACAATAAAAGTTTGTGGCACATTTGGAACCTGATAACAAGGGGTATACCCATCCTGCATTGCCAGTGTATACAGGAAAGGTTTAATAGTACTTCCAATTTGTCGTTTTTGATTAGTTACTGCATCATATTTGAAGTATCTGAAATCAGGACCACCAACATAAGCTTTTACATATCCGGTGTGAGGATCCACTGACATAAGTCCGGATCTTACAAAATACTTGTAATACCTGATAGAATCAATGGGTGTCATAACTGTATCTATCTCTCCATCCCAGGAAAAAACCTTCATCTCTATCGGCTGGTTAAAGGATGCATTAATTGAATCTTCAGAAACCCCGGCATTTCTTAATTTTCTATAACGCTCGGTACGATGGGTGGTAATTTCCATCAGATTAGCTATTTCGTTACGATCCAGGTCATCAGAAAATGGAGGATTCTTGTAATTTTCTGCTGAAGCCATAAAAGTTTTCTGAAGGTCTTTACCCAAATGCTCTTTTATTGCATTTTCGGCATATCCCTGCATAGTGAAATTAATTGTAGTATAAATCTTCAGACCATCACGATAAAGGTTATATTCCGACCCGTCAGGTTTATTATTTTTAGAACACCATCCGTAAAGAGGATTATTCTCCCACTGATATTTTGCTTCTTCATACTGCTGCTTAGTGAAAAAATATCTTCGCTCAGGCTTGGATCTATTCATTGCAACTCGCAGATATTCCCTGAAGTATGTAGCTAATCCCAGATCATGGCTTTGTTTTTTATAATCAAGCTCAATTGACAGGGTTTTAACCGAGTCAAATATTTCTTTCTCCAGATACCCATATTTCACCATTTGTGAAAGCACAACATTTCTCCTGTGAAGTGTTTCATCATATCTCCTTAAAGGATTATAATATGATGAGTTTTTTAACATTCCCACTAACATTGCCGACTCTTCAAGATTCAATGAATCAGGTGAAGAATTAAAATATATTGAAGCCGCTGAATTTATTCCTACTGCCTG
>DAOVLD010000264.1 GCA_030631445.1 Bacteroidota bacterium | reverse complement strand
GAGAAAGATGTTATCGACTGGGCAAAAGACAGAAAACAGGAAATAACTCATTTAAAACAAATGGAAAAATACCGTAAGGAATATCTTGGTAATGTTTCACATGAATTAAAAACTCCGATTTTCAATATCCAGGGATATATTTTAACCCTTCTCGATGGTGGAATTGATGATTCGAATGTTAATCGTATGTACCTGGAACGCGCAGAAAAAAGTATTAACCGTCTGATCTCAATTGTTGATGATCTTGGAATTATTTCCAGTCTGGAATCGCTAGAGCTGAAGCTGAAGACAACAAGGTTCAATATTGTTCAGCTGGTGGAAGAGGTGTTTGAAACACAGGAGATTAGAGCAAAAGAATATAATGTTACGTTAAAACATACACATTCTTCTTATAAACCGGTATTTGTAGAAGCTGACCGGGAAAAAATTTACCAGGCATTGAACAATCTGGTTCTGAATTCTATAAATTACGGCAAAAAAAACGGAATTACAACTATTTCTTTTACTGATATGGGTGAAAATATTATGATTGAAATAGCTGATAATGGAATTGGCATTGCAAAACAGGATATTCCCCGTTTGTTTGAACGATTTTACCGTATTGATCGCAGCAGATCACGAAACCTGGGAGGCACCGGTCTTGGTCTGGCAATAGTAAAACATATTATTGAAGCACATAAACAAACTGTTAATGTATACAGCAAACCTAAAAAAGGCAGTACTTTTAATTTTACCTTACAAAAAGCATAAAAGAGGGAAGAAAAGTTGAAAGTTGAAAGTTGAAAGGAAAGAAGAAATAGAAGATGAAGAAATTGTGATGTGGTAATGAGGTAATCTCTCTTTTCTTCTTCGCCCTCTGCTCTCTGCTCTTCGCTCACACAACTCATCTCTCACCTCTCACCGCTCCTCCTTACTTCTTACTACCTACTTCTTACTTCTTCCCTGTTTTTCCCTATCTTTGTGAACTAATTTCAAAGCGGTTAATAAAAATTACCTGATGAACAAGAAATTTCCGGAGCATAAGGAGTTCAATCTTTCACAGATCAATAAAAAGATACTGGAAATTTGGGATACGCGGAAGGCATTTCAAAAAAGCCTGGACAGCAGAAAAAAGGACAAATCATTTATCTTTTTTGAAGGACCCCCTTCAGCAAATGGCATGCCCGGTATTCATCATGTTATGAGCCGTACTATAAAAGATATTTTCTGCCGGTTCAAGACCATGGAAGGATACCATGTTAAACGAAAAGCCGGTTGGGACACCCACGGTTTGCCTGTTGAGCTCAGTGTTGAACAAAGACTTGGAATAACAAAAGAAGATATCGGTGAAAAGATATCCGTGGAAGAATATAACGATGCCTGCCGGAGTGATGTAATGAAATATACCGACCAGTGGGAAGATCTTACACGGAAAATGGGTTACTGGATCAATATGGATGATCCTTATATTACTTACGATAACAGGTATATAGAATCAGTATGGTACCTGCTGAAAAAACTGCACGACAAGGGATTGTTGTATAAAGGATATACTATACAGCCTTATTCCCCTGCTGCAGGTACAGGACTAAGCAGTCACGAGTTAAATCAACCGGGTTGCTACCGCGATATTACGGATACAACCATTGTGTCTCAGTTCAGGGTGATTTTAGATGAAAAATCCGAATTCCTTTTCACTAATGATAATAAGGATTTGTTTTTTCTGGCATGGACCACCACTCCATGGACACTTCCTTCAAATACTGCTCTTGCTGTAGGAAAGAATATTAATTATATCACAGTAAAAACATTTAATCCATATAACAGATCTCCGGTTACTTTAATTCTGGCAAAAGACCTGTTCCATGATTTTTTCGATAAAAAAAACAGGAACCTGAAACTTGAAGATTATAATGAAGGAGATAAAAATATTCCTTATAAGGTTATTGATGAATTCAAAGGTAATAAATTGAATGGGATCAGGTATGAGCAACTACTCGAATGGGTAAATCCCGGGGAAAATGCATTCAGAGTTGTTACAGGTGATTTTGTTACAACTACCGAAGGAACAGGAATTGTTCATGTCGCTCCTACTTTTGGTGCAGATGACCTGAAGGTGGCTGCAGAAAACAATATTCCCCCTCTGATAATTAAAGACAAAAAGGGAATAAATAATCCGCTTGTAGACAGGAAAGGAAGATTTTTTAAGATTGATGACATAGATGAAAAATTTGTTCATGATAATGTCAATAAAACAATCTATAAAGAATTTTCAGGGCGCTTTGTTAAGAATGAGTATGACAAGTATATTGACGATAAGGATACCTCTGTTGATATTGATATCGCGGTACGACTCAAATATGAAGGAAAAGCTTTCAGGATTGAAAAATATGTTCACAATTATCCCCACTGCTGGAGAACTGATAAGCCCGTCCTTTACTATCCGCTTGATTCATGGTTTGTTAAATCCACTACTTTTAAAGAAAGGATGATAGAACTTAACAAAACCATTAATTGGAAGCCTGCTGCCACAGGGACTGGACGTTTTGGAAAATGGCTTGAGAATCTCGTTGACTGGAACCTTTCCCGTTCAAGATATTGGGGAACACCTTTACCTGTATGGCTAACAAAAGATAAAAAAGAAGAGAAGTGTATTGGTTCGGTATCCGAATTGAAGGAAGAAATAGATAAGTCGGTAAAAGCAGGATTTATGAAAGAAAATCCGATAGCTGAATATAAAAATGGTGATTTTTCTAAGGAAAATTATTCCAGTTTTGATCTTCACCGCCCTTTCGTGGATAATATTATTCTTGTTTCCGAAAAAGGTAAAAAAATGTTTCGTGAGCTCGATCTTATTGATGTGTGGTTCGACTCAGGATCTATGCCCTATGCACAGCATCACTATCCCTTTTCTATGAAAGACCCCGGGTTTAAGAATTATTATCCGGCTGATTTTATTGCTGAAGGTGTTGATCAAACGCGCGGATGGTTTTTTACATTACATGCTATTGCCGTGATGTTATTTGATTCTGTTTCATTTAAGAATATAATATCAAACGGACTTGTACTTGATAAGAATGGTAATAAAATGTCAAAGAGACTCGGAAATGCTGTTGATCCGTTTGATACTATT
>DAOVLD010000238.1 GCA_030631445.1 Bacteroidota bacterium | reverse complement strand
GAGAACTGCGATTCTGTTATAGTTTACCTTGAGGGCGAACAACTTAATATAATAAACTTTGACGAAGGCACTTATTTTGTGCATGTTAAACAACCTGGTGGGGGCTTACTTACTGACTCCCTGACTGTGGTCCCGACAGGATAAAGATAGAAACAGAAAGATTTAAATCAAAAGCTATACAAAAAAACCCTTATTTTTATCTACCATAGTTCCTTCCACGGGCAAAATGCCATGTTGCACAATTTTCTATTTACCACATATGCCATTATTATCTGGTTCAAGGAGAAAGGGGAACTATTCGTAGATGATCTTCAGGTTGAGATATTTGAACCAACTCATTAAATACGCATTTTCCTGATGATTAAGAATTATCTATATTTGAAAAAAAAGATATCATGACAGTAACCAGAACATTTGATTTGCTCAACCGGTATCAGGAAAACTTCGATAAAGAAGATGCACTGATAGCAAAAGAAAACGGTAAATGGGTGAAATACAGCACTCAACAATACATCGATCTATCGCATGCATTCAGCGCCGGACTTTTGAACCTTGGATTTAAAAAGGGAGATAAAATTGTAACTGTTTCCAACAATCGTCCTGAATGGAATTTTGTCGATATGGGAATGGCAATGATCGGTGTTGTTCATGTACCTGTTTTTCCTTCACTCAGTACCGATGAATACAAGCATATCCTGGAACATTCTGACGCAAAGGCAGTTATTGTTTCAGACAAGAAATTGTACCAGATAATTATCCCTGCATTTGAACAAGTTAAAGATTTAAAAAATTTCTATTCATTTGACAAAATAGAAGGGGTTAAAAACTGGATGGAAATTATTGAATCCGGGAGAAAAAATGCAGATCAATTCAAAGAGGAGATTGAAAGAATTAAAAAGGAAATCATCCCTGATGACTTTGCAACATTGATATACACATCCGGTACAACAGGTACTGCAAAAGGTGTAATGCTGTCGCATAAAAATCTTGTCAGGAATTTCCTGGCTGCTGCTGAAGTGTTTTGCCTGAAACCTGAAGATAAATATTTATCTGTTTTACCGCTATGCCATGTAGGTGGCAGGATGGGAAATTACCAGACACAGTTTAGTGGCACCGGTATATATTATGCTGAGAATATGGGAACAATTGCCGTAAATATGCGCGAGATTAAACCTACCGGGTTTGATGCTGTTCCACGAATAATGGAGAAGATCTACGATACTGTAATAGCTAAAGGCAAAAAGCTGCCACAACCTAAGAAATCAATATTTTTCTGGGCTGTTAAGCTCGGTTTGAAATATAAAGCCGATGGTAACAACGGATGGTTTTATAACCGGAAATTAAAAATTGCCGATAAGCTTATTTTTAGTAAATGGAGAGAAGCACTGGGAGGAAATATCAGGTTAGTAGGTTGTGGCGGGGCAACATTGCAGCCACGTCTTGAGAAAATATTCTGGGCATGTGGTATTAAAGTTCTCAATATGTACGGTCTTACCGAGACTTCTCCTGTAATTACAATTAACAAAAGCACAAAACCTGATTTTAAACTTGGCACAGTAGGAAAGTTGATTAAAGGAGTTGATGTGAAAATTGCTGAGGACGGTGAGGTCCTGTGTAAAGGCCACAATGTAATGCTTGGATATTATAAAGATCCTGAGCTCACAAAATCGGTCTTTGACGATGATGGCTGGTTTCACACAGGAGATGTTGGCTCCTGGGATAAAGACAAATTCCTTAAAATAACCGACAGGAAAAAGGAAATATTTAAGCTGTCGAACGGGAAATTCATTGCACCCCAGATCATTGAAAACAGGATCAAAGAATCAATTTTCGTTGATCAGATAATGGTTATCGGAGAACATGAAAAATTTGCCAGCGCATTGATCTCTCCAAATTTCGCATACTTTAAAGACTGGTGTGCATCTGAAAACATCGCTTTTGAAAATAATGAAGAATTGATTCAATTACCTCAGATTTTGACCCTGTTTAACGAGGAGGTTAAGAGATTCAACAAAACTTTCAGTACTCACGAAAGAATAAACAGGTTTAAACTGGTTCCCGATGAATGGTCTCCGGCAACAGGAGAACTATCACCCACACTAAAGCTGCGCCGAAAAAATATTGAGGAGAAATATTTAAAACTACTTGAACAAATTTACATCAAACAACCAGCAGGATAGGGAAAGTGGAATATTATGAAATTATTTAAAGTAGACAATAGAAAAATCAGGAAGGAATTTATCGATGCTGCAAAAATAATCTATAAAAATAATGACACATGGGTTTGCCCGTTAGACAATGAAATTGATGCAATTTTTGATCCTGAAAAAAATGTCTATTATAACCACGGAGAAGCCCAACGTTGGATACTGAAAGATAATAATAACCACCTGATTGGCAGAATTGCCGCATTTATTGATTTTAAAACAGCGCACATACAAGACCAGCCAACAGGGGGTATGGGATTTTTTGAATGTATTGATGATAAAGAAGCGGCATTCCTTCTGTTCGATACAGCAAAAAAATGGCTGCAGGAAAAAGGAATGGAAGCAATGGACGGTCCGGTAAATTTTGGCGAGACTGACAGTTACTGGGGCCTGCTCGTAGACGGATTCACTCATCCTTCATACGAAATAGCTTATAATCACAAATATTATCAGGATCTTTTTGAATCGTACGGATTCAAAACCTATTACAAACAGGAAGGTTTTCATCTTGACCTCACCAAAGAAATCCCGGAGAGATTCCTGAAAATTGCCGAATGGGTAGCAAAGAAACCGGAATATGAATTCGAACACTTTACCTGGAAAAAACAGGAGGAATTTACACATGATTTTGCAGAAGTATTCAATGTAGCATGGGAATCTTTCAAGGAAAATTTTGAACCCCTGAAACCGGAATATATCAGGAAAACCCTGAAAAAAGCAAAAGCAATAATTGATGAAGAGTTTATATGGATTGCCTACAGAAATAAAAAGCCAATTGCTATTTACCTTATGTACCCTGATGTTAATCAGATACTAAAACATCTTAACGGAAAGCTGCATCTCCTGAATAAACTAAAATTTGTTTACCTGAAACAAAAAAAGACCATTACCCGTGCACGTGGTGTACTAATGGGGGTAATCCCTAAATACCAGGGACTTGGTATTGAATCGGCTTTTATCTGGAATTTGATACAGGTATTTAAAAGGAAACCTCATTATAAAGAAATTGAATTCTCATGGGTGGGTGATTTTAACCCTAAAATGCGAAAGATATTTATTTCTGTCGGTAGTGTTTCAGCAAAACATTATATCACATACAGGTACCTGTTCGACAGGAATGCCGAGTTTAAGCGGTATCCTATAATGAAAGAAGGCTAAGTCCCGAAAATTAGAAAATCTTCGATTTTCGTAAATTTTCGAGGATCCTCGAAAAACTAAGCAATTCGCCAGCTGGCGAATGCAGTTTTTCGGGAGCTGAGGGAGCAGTGTATTGTTGATCTGCAAACTTGTTATTATTTAATTACGTTATTAATAACGTAATTAATAGGCTATGTTCTATATTATGTATCTATAAAACCAATTTGAG
>DAOVLD010000079.1 GCA_030631445.1 Bacteroidota bacterium | reverse complement strand
GATGAAAAATCATTCACCGAATACCTTGCTCCTGCTCGGGAAAAAGGCACCAAGATGCTTAAGCTGGAAGATAAGCTTTGGATATATTCACCCGGTTCTGACAGAACAATCCAGATTTCAGGACATATGCTCAAACAATCATTAATGGGATCTGATCTTTCTTATGAAGATATGATGGATAACGTTGAATTGCTTGAAGATTATGATGCAGGAGTAATTGGCTCTGAAATTGTTGATGAACGGGATTGCTGGATTGTAGAACTACAGGCAAAAACTGCTGAAGTAAATTATCAAATCCGTAAAGTTTGGGTGGATAAAGTTCGCTATATTCCATTAAAAGAAGAGCTGTATGCAAAAAGCGGAAAGCTATTGAAAAAAACAGAGCTAAAAGATATTACAAAAATGGGGAACCGTTGGTATCCAAAGAAAATTGTCTTTAAAGATATGCTTAAAAAAGGTGATGGAACAGAATTTATCATCGATGAAATTGAATTTGATAAAGAAATTCCGGAATATCTCTTTACAAAAGCTGCTTTAAGGAAATAGGATATAGATACTTGGACCTGCTAGTCAGTTTTTTTTAAGCAACCCAGAGCCAGAACTTGAATCTGTCGTGCTCCGACCCGTCAAATAAGCCGGGCAGGCTTCAGTTCGTGGTACGACTAAACCGGGTAACAACAACTCGGAGCCCAGTCCACGGTATAAATTACTCGGAGCCCGAACTTGAGTCGGACTACGAGGAAAGCCGGGATTCAATTTACAGTTGCTACCTCTTTAATAATTTCCAGTCCCCTGTGGATAGCTTTTTCGTTAACAGGTATCATGTGGTGGTATCGTTCAGGAAGCGATTTTTTAAGACCTTTTATAACACTTTCTAATTTATAAAGCTTCTTAACTTTAAGGTAACCACCCAGAACGATCATATTAAAGGTTTTAGTGGATCCCATCTTTGTTGCTTCCTCGGCGGCATCTATTCTGTAAATATTTATATCTTCTCTTTCAGGATGTCGCGTTATGCCGTTTCCGTCATATATAAGTAAACCACCAGGTTTAACAGCAGATTCAAATTTGTCCATCGATTGCTGGTTAAGGATGATAGCAGTATCAAATGTATCTAATATCGGTGAACTGATCTTATTATCACTCAGAATAACAGTAACATTAGCTGTTCCACCTCTCATCTCGGGTCCATAGGCAGGCATCCAACTCACCTCCTGCCCTTCCATTACACCTGAGTAACAAAGTATCTTACCCATGGATAAAACACCCTGTCCGCCAAAACCTGCAATGATGATCTCTTCAGTCATGATTTATTTGTTTTATTATTAGTAAATATCCACCCTCTAAGAAAGTGGCTTTTAATTGCACCCATAGAGCGCTTTATTAATATAATTAAGGAATGATGGAAAGATGGAATAGTGGAATGATGGGAAGAAAATGGATGACCATTATAAACATTCCAATATTCCAATATTCCAATATTCCAGTATTCCAGTATTCCAACAATTTATTTCATGTTTAATAAAAAAATATGACCACCATCAAAGAAGGTGGATTTCTAAGATTGATTAAATTAATCCTATTGTTCAGGAACTTTCATATCTCCCAGAGGATAAAAGGGCAACATATTTTCAGCCAGCCATTTATTTGATTCCAGCGGGGTCATTTTCCAGCCCGAGGGGCAATTAGAAACCACCTCTACAAAGCAAGTTCCTTTATTAAGAGCCTGATATTCAAACGCTTTCCTTATTGCCTTCTTGGTTTTTCTTACATTGCCGGGGGTATGCACCGATTGCCTTGAAACAAAATAGGTACCCGGCAGATTTGCAACAAGGTCTGTCATTTTAATCGGATTCCCCATCTGACTCACTTCCCGTCCATAAGGAGTTGTTGACGATTTCATACCTACCAGTGTTGTAGGTGCCATCTGTCCGCCTGTCATCCCGTAAATTCCATTATTGATGAATATTATCGTAATATTCTCACCACGGTTACAGGCATGTATTGTCTCTGCTGTACCAATTGCGGCAAGGTCACCATCGCCCTGGTATGTAAAAACATACTTTTCCGGAAGAAGACGCTTAATTCCCGTTGCAACAGCCGGAGCCCTGCCATGCGCAGCTTCCTGCATATCAATGTTCATATAATTATACATAAGAACCGAACATCCTACAGGAGCAACACCAATAATTTCAGACTGTATACCCATCTCTTCGATGATCTCGGCAATGAGTCTGTGTGTTGTACCATGACCACAACCCGGACAGTAGTGCATTACATCATCAGTAAGCAGTTTGGTTTTTTGATAAACCAGGTTTTCTTTTTTTATTAATTCCTTAGTTGTAATAGCATTTTCAGCCATGTATTTATCCTCCAATAATTTTTTGTTTCAAAGCTTCAACAATTTCTTCCGATGAAGGTATTATTCCACCCATTCTTCCGTAATGATCAACTTTCACCGTAGCCTCAACAGCAAGCCTGACATCTTCAACCATCTGCCCTGCACTCATCTCCACAGAAAGCATCCCCTCCACTTGTCCTGCCATTTCCCTGATCTCATTATACGGAAAAGGCCATAAAGTTATTGGTCTGAATAAACCAACCTTGATTCCTTCTTCTCTTGCCATTTGCATTGATTTCTGACATATTCTTGAACTTGTTCCGTAAGCGACAAAAAGATATTCAGCATCATCACACTGTATCTTTTCATATCTCACTTCATTCTCTTTAATTGTCCTGTATTTTACCTGCAATTTTTCATTAAACCTCTCCTGCCTTGAAGGATCCAAATCCAGGGAAGTAATGATAATTCTTTCCCTGTCGGGTGTTTTTCCTGTTGTTGCCCAGTCGGGTGATTTTTTACTCCTTGGTTGTTGTGGTTTGAATTTTACTTTTTCCATCATCTGACCTAATGCACCATCTGTCTGGATCATAACAGGATTCCGGTACTTAAAAGCCAGGTCATACCCAAGACTTACAAAATCGGCCATTTCCTGAACTGAAGCAGGAGCCAGAACTATCAGATTATAATCTCCATGCCCTCCTCCTTTTGTCGATTGGAAATAATCCGATTGCGAGGGCTGAATAGTACCCAGTCCGGGTCCGCCACGAACCACATTCACAAGAAGGCAGGGTAATTCAGAACCTGCTATATAGCTTATACCCTCTTGCATCAGGCTTATTCCGGGACTAGATGAGGATGTCATAACTTTTTTGCCGGCACCTGCACCTCCATATAACATATTGATAGCAGCAACTTCACTTTCAGCCTGAAGCAGGACCATTCCTGTTCTTTCATGAGGTTTGGCAGCAGCAAGATATTCAATCACTTCCGATTGCGGGGTAATAGGATACCCAAAATAACCGTCAGTTCCCGCACGAATAGCTGCTTCAGCTATTGCCTCATTTCCTTTCATTAATACAAATTCTTCCATTCTTTAAGGAATATTATTTGATTATTTATTTTTTCTATTTTTCGAACCTGTTCTTCTCTATGAAATCTTTTTCCTGTAAACAGTAATTACTCCGTCAGGACATATAATGGCACAATTTGAACACCCGGTGCATACATCCGGATTCGCCATATAGGCATAATGATAACCCTTAACATTAACGTCATCGGAAAGGAAAATAACTTCAGTTGGACATGCAGTAATACATAGTTCACACCCTTTACATCCGTTAATATCAACTACAATTGCACCTTTTATTTTTGCCATTTTATGATTGTGTTTTTTTGTAAGACCTCAAAGATAAAAATAACCTTAAAAACACCACATGATAAATATCACTCACTTCGCTGTTTTTATACAAACCGGTTAATTCTCTCCTTTTTATCTTTTGCGCTCCCCTTATCCTTCCAAAGAGTTTCACGCAAAGATCGCAAAGTTATTTTCGCAAAGACCGCAAAGAAAACGAAATATTTTTAGACACTTCATCATTCACCCTTCCCATGGTCCTGATGGAAGCGTTTAAGTCTGTATTCAAGATCATTATACCGGTCGCTACCTGTCTGAGACACGCATGCCCTTATACCTTCAAGCCTGTCACTACCGGTAATTTCGAGTGATATTGCACTAATACCATAATAAAGTAATTCTTCAAGCAAATCCGCACCGGTGAAACCGGGATAAGAAAAAGTAAAATAAAATCCATCTGCCAAAGGTTTATCCACATCCATATCGTAAACAATCTTAAAACCATTATCAGTGAACATTTTTCTCATTATTCCAGCTCTCACAGCATACTCTTTCACACTCTCAACAAAATTGAATCTGCCTTCATTTGCCTCTTTCAGAATAGCTCTGAGTCCCCATTGCACCGAATGTGATACTCCTGACGAAAGCGCATACAAAGCACCATATATCATTGAATATCCAAACTGATCTGATTTATAATACCGTTTCAGATCAGGGTATCTCCGTTTAAAAAGGTGATCGGAGATAATCATCATGCCAATTCTCTGGCCCGCATAGCTAAATACTTTTGAGCTTGAAATAAGCAGAAGATAATTATCAGTGTAATTAGCCACGGTCGGTTGAAAAGGAGGAACGCCGGGTTTTGACATATCCTTCCTGAAATCCATGGCAAAATATGCCAGGTCTTCAACTACAATAGCGTCATACTTATCAGCCAATTCCCCGATAATTTGTAATTCTTCCTCAGTAAAACATATCCAGGTGGGATTATTAGGATTAGAATACATAATAGTTGAAACCTTGCCTGTTTTCAGATAAGATTCCAGCTTGTTTCTCAACTTTTTCCCCCTGAAATTGTAAACATCGAACGAGCGAAAATCATGTCCCAATATCCTTATCTGTTGTTTCTGAACCGGGAACCCGGGATCGATGAACAGGGTTCCCTCACGGGTACGGTCATTCCGGTTAGCCACCATAAAGGTAGCCATTCCCCCCATCATTGAACCAACCGTTGGAATACAACCCTCCGGATCAACATCAATATTTGCAAACAATTTTACAAACCTGGACATTTCTTCTTTGAGTTCTTTCACTCCTTCGATCATAGGATATTTTGAAGCCACACCCCTTTTAAGAGCCTCTATCTCTGCTGCTATACCCACAGGAGCCGGTTCCAATCCAGGCACTCCCATCTCCATTCTGATAAACCGTTCACCGGTTGCTTCCTGAATCCGGTTTACCAGCCTGACAATCTCACGGATTGTTGCACTTCCAATATCAGGTAAGCCACTCTCATTTATTAACCTCGACACAATTGCGTGGTCAATTGGTGTATTCATCTTCATGTTTATCGTGTGCCTTTATATTAACATAAATATTCAGTGTCTTAAGTAAGGAATGATTAAAATGACTAAAATTCAAAATGACTAAAATATCTAAATTATCTAAATTATTAGGCTAATCTCATTATACTTTGCATTTTTGTCTATTGCCGACCGTGGACTGTGGACTGCCGACTGGTTAGTTAACTAAAAAGGGGCAGAATATTATCTTCCACCCCTTTTGTTTTTAACAAAATTCTAATAGAAATATCTTAAACCAATTACTAATTCGTTCACAGGTTTTCCAAAACCCATCATTTTTATCAAAATATACTGATCTATTTCTCATATACAAATATAAGATTATTTCAAATTATTTTGGAATCCTGATCATTACTTTTCAACACAGATCCGGGCGTCAACAGTAACGATCCTTTCCGGTGTTCCCAATACAGGGTTCAAATCCATCTCACTGATCTCAGGTGCAATATCTGCCAGCGTTGCCACCCTGGTAATTAATTCAATAAATTGTTTTTCATCAATTCCTTTTTGTTTTCTTGCTCCCTTAATAATGTCATATCCCCTGAGGTTTCTTACCATATTTTTTGCTTCTTCAAAACTTAATGGTGCAAGACCGGATTGAACATCTTTCATAATTTCAACAAAAACACCTCCCAGTCCGCACATAACCAGATGACCGAATTTATCTTCCTTTTTCAACCCGGCAAATAATTCAGCCCCTTCGAGCATAGGCTGTAATAAAACTGCTTTCGCCCCTTCAATCTTCATCATCACGTTAAATTCCCTTCGAAACTCTTCATCACTTTTTACATTTAAAACTACTCCTCCAACATCCGATTTGTGCAAAGGACCAACCACTTTCATTACCAATGGATAACCCAACCCCTTTGAAACATTTACAGCTTCCTTTTCAGTAGCGACTACTTTTTCCGGCACACGTGGTATTCCGGCAGCATCCAATAATTGCTGTACCATTTCAGGTTCCAGGTATCCATTTTCCGCGTTATCAACAATTTCCCTTATCTTTTTTTGTTCCATAGCAGGAAAGTTCTCTGTTTCCGGTACCGGTTCAGGAGTAAAATACACTTTAGATAATGCTTTTCCCAATGCCACTTCGTCAGGAAAATTGATCCGCCCTTTAGACAGGAATACATTTATTTCATCCTTTACGTTGATTATTGAAGGCAATACCGGGAAAATCGGTTTCTTACATATTTCCATTTTTCGATGAAGCACCTCATACACATCATACACAGGGAATAATCCCGGACTGCCAAAAATAACTACCATCCCGTCAATATGGTTAAAGTCGTTCTCAACAGCGTCAATAATTAGTCCAAGCTGTTCAGCATTTCCGGTAGCGAGAAAATCTATCGGGTTTGTCACCGAGGATCCGGGATGCAGTTTATTAAGTAAATCGTTAGCCTTGCTTCCTTTAATCTCAGGAACGTTCATTCCCCCTTCTGAGAGAGTATCTGTAAGCATAACAGCCGGTCCGCCTGCATGTGTTATAACGGCAAGGTTCTTTCCCTGTAATTCCTTATGCATAAATACAGAAGCAACAGTTGTAAGCTCCTCCCGACTATGGCACCGGACAATTCCTGCTTTTTTAAACAAGGCTTCCGCGGCAGTATCCGAACCAGCCAGTGCACCTGTATGAGATGATGCGGCACGGCTGCCGGCATCAGAACTTCCGGCTTTTACAACAGCTATTTTACATCCCTTCCTTATAAGTGAAGATGCATGTTTGAGTAACATCTGTGGCTTATCAATGCTTTCAATATATAATAATTTTACCCGGGGACTGTTTTCCGGATCGAAACTCTGGTCCATATATTTCAACACATCCTCAACACCAAGCTGGGCACTGTTACCTACTGAATATACACTGGAAAAAGTTAAACCATTAGGTATTCCTGCCTCCATAATAAATACAGCTGTTGCTCCTGATCCGGAAATAAAATCACATCCGGCAGGATCCAG
>DAOVLD010000259.1 GCA_030631445.1 Bacteroidota bacterium | reverse complement strand
TAAGAACTGTAAAGAGATACTGGACAATATACCGGGGGCAACTGATGGTGTGTATACTATAGATCCTGACGGATCAGGGGCAATTGAACCATTTGACTGCTATTGCGACATGACTACCGATGGTGGTGGATGGACAATGGTTGGATACTACAAATATCCGGCAAATTACGAAGATTTTATGTATGCACGGACTGATGCCTCTTATGGAACAGATGTAGCAAATCCCAACAGTACTTCAGCATGGACTGATTGGAGAATCCTTGCAGGGGTGACATGGCCTGTCCAGTTTGCTGTAATTCTGGATCGTCCAACATTTACTTCGGGTTGGGAAGACTATGATGCAAAAGTGATCTACCGGGTGAACGACAGGAATGTTATGCCTAATTACGGAACAGTTCAGGACCTCACAACAAATCCTAACCTTTACTATAAGTTTTATTTCTATGCAGGTTATTCTGATGTGGGTTCATCATCAAGGTCTGAAGATTTTTATTGGTATCCTTATACCTCAGGTAATAAATACCTTATCCTGTTTCATGAAGGAAACAATTACACCGCTTATTTTGGCCAAGGAGTTCCAGGCGGGAACAACTCCTGGTATCATAGTGTCCATATGTTAATTAGATAGGGTATGTTTTGACAAAGCCTTGTAGATAAAAGAAAAGGGGGCGATATTATTTTCATTGAAACTATAACACACTATACTTCACTAAGGAATTAATAAATCTTTCCTCACTTCCTAATTCAACGAGTTACGAGTTCGGAGTTCAGGTCCCTAAGCCCGGATCCCTTTGAGACGTTTGTGATCCTTTTTTCCTTTTGGGACGTTTTTTTATCGCTTTTTATATACATCCCTCCGATGGCCAATTTTCACTACAATTACAAAAAGTTTTTCATCTTCTATTGAGTAGACAATACGATAATTTCCCTGGCGGATACGATACTTTTCTTCATCGGACAGCTTTTCACATCCAAAAGGTCTTGGGTTTATAGAAAGTCTTTTGATCCTTCCAACAATTTTCTGTAAAACCTTTTTTGGTACCTTTTTAAGTTCTTTTGCTGCAGCCGGTTTAATGTAAATTTTATATTTTACCACTCGATTTCAAATCTTTCAAAACATACTCAAAATCCAAATTCGGTTCGTTTAAACGATCTTCAAAAGCTTCTAAATCTTCTAAATCTTCAGCAAGTGAAAATTTAATTGCTTCATTTACTAAAGCAGAAATTGATTTCGAAACCTGAGCGGACTTAATCTTCAATGCCCGGTGAAGCTGTGGGTCAAGATAAATTGTCGATCTTTTTAATGTTGATTCCATAGCTCAAATATATACAAAAACATTTTAACATCATAACGTTTTACAGCTAAAAAGTAAAAAAGGTTATGCACTGTAAAACCTGGTATATCCTTTTATGATTACTTCTGTGCCTTAACCCAGTTTACAAGTCCTTTCTTGCTGATAATATCCATAAGCTTGTCCGGCAGGGGGGCAAATGAAAAGTGTTTTTCTTCTACTATTATCTTTCCTCCTAAAAAATTCACATCTATCTTATCCCCTTCCCGGTATGCATCAACTGCTTCAGGATGCACAATAAGAATAAGTCCCTGGTTTATAGCCGACCGGTAGAATATCCTGTTGACTGATTTTACAATTATTGCCTTGATTCCTGCATTTGCAAGTCCGACAGAAGGATGCTCACGGCTGCTGCCACACCCGAAATTATCACCTGCAATGATCACATCACCTCTCTGAACATTTTCCGTAAAGGCAGGGTCAAAACCCTTAAAAAGATAAGGCATAATAGCTTCAGCATCTGAACTCATAATATTGTATGTCAGGTTCCCCGCAAACATCTGGTCGGTATTAAGATCATGGACATCCTTGTAATTCCATACTCCATTGATCCTCCGGGTTTCCCCATCTTTTATTTCGAGGGTTGAACTTTGTTCTTTTGTATAAGGGAATTTATCGTCTGCTTTAATGCCCCGTGGATCAGTTATCTCACCTTTAATAGCCGAACAGGCAACTGCAGCAGGCGAAGCCAGGTATATTTCAGCATTCTTATTCCCCATACGTCCCAGGAAATTTCTGTTTGCTGTTGAAATAACTTTGTATCCGTCAGCCGGTATCCCCTGACCCGTCCCAAGGCATGGTCCGCACGAAGGACTTAAAACATTTGCACCTGCTTTTATCAATTTTGAAATTATTCCCTCATCAATTGCCTGCAGGTATATCTTTTCAGAAGCAGGAATAACAAGCAACTGAAAACCTTCAGCTACTTTCTTTCCGTCAAGTATATCAGCAGCTATCTGTAAATCCTCCAGGCGTCCATTTGTACATGTACCAATCAAGCCCTGTTGCAGTTTGGTTCCCTGAACCTCAGATATAGCTTTCACATTATCAACATGATGCGGCGCTGCAACAAGAGGAAATAGTTCATCCAGATTTATCTCCATCTCTTTTTCATAATAAGCACCTTCATCAGCCCAAACACCTTTAACCTGATCCTTATTATAAAAGCCGGCTAATATTTTATCAGGAGGAAAAACCGCATTCTTTGCTCCCATTTCAGATGCCAGGTTAGCAAGTGTCATTCGTTCCGGTATGGAGAGACTTTTTACTCCTTCGCCATGGTATTCAATCGACATGTAATTGGCACCTGCTGAGCCAATTTTACCAATGATCCATAACGAAATATCTTTTGCATAAACACCTTCCTTAAGTTTACCATGCAGAGTTATCTTAATAGATCCCGGTACACGGAACCATGTTTCTCCCCGCTTCCAGATACCGGCTGATTCGGTACGGTCAATTCCGGCAGCCAGAGCATTAAAAGCACCTGCTGTACAGGTATGGCTGTCGCTGCCGACAATTATCATCCCGGGCTTTGCATGGTAAGACATTATCTGGTGACAAATTCCCTTTCCGGCATCGTAGAATCTTTTTATTCCCTGCTCTTTGACAATATCCCGGATAGTCTGGTACTGGGTAGCAAGTATAGCGCTGGTCGGGGGTGCATTGTGGTCGAGTACTACAAGCATCTGATCAGGATCAGCGACTTTCCTGCCCTCCATTTTCTGAAATGTTTTATAAATAGAAGCGGTATTATCATGGGTAAGGACAATATCCGGTTTCCTGAACACAATAGAACCGGTTTCTGCACCAAGTATCTTCTCTAC
>DAOVLD010000067.1 GCA_030631445.1 Bacteroidota bacterium | reverse complement strand
TATCATTATCAATGGCTATTTTATATATTTCTTCGTTTGGCAGATTATTGAATTCAGGAAGAACCTCATTGATTGCTTTCATTTTTGCAGCCTGTTTAGCAACGGCAATGGGTGCTTTTGTAAACTCATACACGAATCCCAGGGCAATTGATGCTGTTAATGTTATCACAAACAGGGTGATGACCATATTTACAAACGAAGATTCTTTCTTACCCATTTTTCACCTCCTCTCCAAATCGTTTTGGTTTGATATAGTAATTTATCAGTGGAACAAATCCGTTCATAATAAGTATTGCAAATTGAACACCTTCAGGGTAGGATCCGAATCGTCTGATCACTACTGTTAATATTCCGATGCAGATCCCGTATAAAATCATTCCTTTTGTTGTCATGGGTGAGGTAACATAATCAGTTGCCATAAAAATTGCTCCCAGCAGTATTCCTCCTGACAGGATATGAAACAGAGGATCTGCATTATGTGCCGGGTTGACAAGCCAGAGAATACCTGTGAAAATTACGACAGTAAGGATTATTGATACAGGTATATGCCAGGTTATGATCTTTCGTAACAGCAAATATGCCAGACCAAGGATTAGCGCAACTGCAGCAACTTCGCCTATGGATCCACCCATGTTGCCAAAGAATAATTGCTGATAAGTTGGGATTTTATCCATCAGATGTGAAATAGAATCTCCCTTACCAAGCCCTTCTTTAATAATATTTAGTGGAGTTGCCCCTGTGCTTGCATCAATATATTGAGTTTGAAATCCTTGTGCTTCAGGCCAGCTTGTCATTTTTGCGGGAAAAGAAATAAACAGGAAAACTCTTCCCACGAGCGCCGGATTGAAGGGATTATTACCCAACCCCCCGAATGATAACTTACCCACTCCAATTGCAAACAGACTCCCGAGGATAATAAGCCAAACAGGGAAATTAGAAGGAAGGCATAAGGAGAGTAATAAGCCTGTAATAATTGCTGAGCCATCCTGTATCGTAGTTTTTTTCTGCAAAAGGAATCGCTGGATCAGGAACTCAAATAAAACTGACGAAATTACCGCGACTGATATAACGATTACGGCACCCCACCCGAAATACAGGATTGAAGCCAGTATTGCAGGTATAAGGGCGATGATGACACCGTACATAAGATTCGGAGTTGTATCTTTTCCGTAAATATGTGGTGATGGAGAAACCGTTAGTAATTTACTCATATAAGATCTTTTTTTTTTACATATTATTATGCTTATGTTACTACCTGCCTATACATATTTCCTTTCTCTGATTATCTTATTCACGTCCGTTTTTCCAAGTCTGATATAGTCGAGTAAAGGCCTGTTAGCCGGACAGATATAGCTACATGAACCACATTCAAGACAATCCAAAACCATTTCTTTTTCCAGCCTGTAAAAATTTCCATTTTGAGTTAAAGACATTAATAAATACGGCTCAAGTCCCATAGGGCAAACGGTTACACATTTTGAACACCGGATGCAGGTTTCAATTGGTTTTCTTTTCGTTTCATCTTCAGATAAAACCAGTATTCCTGACATTCCTTTTATTACGGGCACATCCAGTGAGTTTAGAGCTTTGCCCATCATCAGTCCGCCACTTATTACCTTCCCCGTATTTTCAGGAAGACCGCCGGCTGCTTCAATGAGGAACCGGACAGAAGTACCGATCCTGACAACAAAATTGGATGGTTTCTTCAATGATTTGCCGGAAACGGTTACTATCCTGTTTATCAGTGGTTTGTTTTTTTGAACAGCTTCGTAAACTGCGTATGCTGTCGATACATTATGAACAATAACGCCTACATCAACAGGTAATTTCCGGGAAGGGACTTCCCTGTCTGTAAGAGCTTCAATAAGTTGCTTTTCACTTCCCTGGGGGTACTTTACTTTTAAAGGATATACCTCAATTCCTGGAAATTTTGAGGCAATATCCTTTAAATGATATACAGCATCAGCTTTGTTATTTTCGATCCCGATCATAGTTTTCCTGACATTCAGGACTTTCATAAGGAGCCGGATACCAACCATCATTTCTTCACCATATTCAAGCATTAACCTGTGATCAGAAGTTAAATAAGGTTCACACTCAACTCCGTTAATGATGAGTGCTTCCGCATTTTTATCCCGGGGTAGTATAAGTTTAACATGTGACGGGAATGCTGCACCTCCTAATCCAACAATACCTGATTCACGGATCTTTTCTAATATCTCATCTTTTGAAAGTGTGATATCTTTTAGAAGATCAGTTGATTGAATTATGTTTTCTTCCCAATCATCTCCCTCCACCTCAATAACTATTGCAGGTTTTTTATAACCGGTAAGATCAGGTAATGAATCGATTTTAACAACTTTCCCCGACACTGATGAGTGAATATTGGCAGACACAAATCCTATACCCTGTGCAATTAACTGTCCAACTTTAACAGTATCACCTTTACTGACAACCGGTATTGCAGGTACACCAATATGTTGAGAGAGTAGAATAGTCACTTTCTCAGGAAGTGGTAATATTTGAACAGGACTTTTATCCGTGAGTTTATACTCTGCCGGATGAATTCCTCCTTTTTTATAGGTTGTTAACGCCTGGTTTCTGCTCATTTTATTAAAGAAACTAATATCAGTATCACTCTTTTATATCGGTCTTAACTTTTTCTGAAATTTTATCTGACGCTGTTTTTTTCTCTTCGTCCGTTTTTGTTCTTCGGGGCGGAAAATTGATCTCGAGTATTGCATTAGTTGGGCATTCAGTTACACATCTTCTGCATAGTGCACACATATCTGAATCGATAAAAGCCAGATTATTACCCATTGTAATTGCCTCAAACTCACAAACTTTGAAACATTTTGTACATCCAATGCAGGCAACAGAACAATATTTCCTGGCAATTCCGCCTTTTTCTTTATTAATACATGAAACAAATATATGCCTGTCTTTTTTATTTTGCTTTCTTAGTTCAATAATATCTCTCGGACAAGCTTCAACGCAAGCACCACAGGCAGTGCATTTTTCATCAATTACAACCGGTAGACCGGTTTTTCTATTCATATATATGGCTTCGAATTCACAAACTTCCACACAATCATCCATGCTAAGGCATCCAACCGGGCAATCAGTGTCACCAACATATAATGCGGATGCTACTGCACATGATGAAGCACCATCGTAATGATTTGTTCTCGGTCTGTTTTCAAATGATCCTGAACATCGTATAACGGCAACTCTTGGATCAGTTTGTTTTACTTCTTTGCCCAGGAGATTTGCCACAATATCCATAGTTTCCTGTCCGCCTATCGGGCAGTACAGATCATCGAGAGAATCTGAATGTACACATGCCTCTGCAAAATTCCTGCAGCCCGGATACCCGCATCCTCCACAATTGGCAGCCGGCAGTGCATCCTCAACATCATATATTATCGGATTTTCAAGAACCTTGAATTTTTGTGCAAACAGGTAAAGTATTATTGCAGCTACAATACCAATAGAACTGAGAGATAATATTGTTATCAATATGCTGCTCATTGTTCCTGTTTTTTGATTGCAAAGGTGAATTTATTCCTGATTTTTTCTTTGTAGTAATATAGGACCAGATAGTAAGGTGCCAGAGCACCAAGGGAAATAAGTCCTGCCAATACCTCATTCCGGGTAAGGGAACTAGTGATAATCAAAGTTATTAATACTACGATAAAGGGTTGAACATAACCAAGATAAAGGGCTTTAAAACCCAGGGTTTGATTCAGAATGACCTGAACTTCCTGGCCAACAAAAAAATCACCGGTGTTTGGAACCTCCACCATCTTATCCTTAACATCGGATATGGAACAAATACCTTCCGCATTGCATGATGAACATGCTGAATAGGTTGTGATGTTGACCTTTATTTTGGAAGAGTCAATACTCGTAATTACTCCGGGATGTTCAATTTCTTTAGTTGTTCCCATTTACCCTAATAAAATAGTTTGTAAAGTTAATAAGAATAGAAGAAAACAAAATGTAGTTTGTCAGGTTTTGCAGTTTATTGACAATTTAATGTATCGGAATTTAACTTCGTTGACCGTATTCGTATAAAGCTTTAGCAGTTGCGAAGCTATGTTCTATGCTTTAACTTATTGAACTCCAGTCGATATTTTCTTTCCTCAGCTTTTTCAATTGTGATAAAAGTATTGAATTATCAGGTTTAATAAGATCAGGATCCTTTTCTATTATTTCTTCAGCCTGGTCTCTTGCGTATTGAAGAATTTGTCCGTCTTTTCCCAGGTTGGCAATTTTAAGACTGAATGCAATGCCACTTTGTTGTGTTCCCTCCAGGTCTCCCGGTCCGCGCAATTTCAGATCAACTTCAGCAATTTCAAAACCGTCATTTGTTTCCACCATTATTTCAATTCTTTTTCTTGCTTCATATGTAAGTTTCGTCGAGGTCATAAGTATACAATAGGATTGATCTGCTCCTCTGCCAACCCTGCCCCGCAATTGGTGGAGTTGTGATAAGCCGAATCTTTCGGCACTTTCAATAACCATTACGGAAGCATTAGGTATATCAACTCCAATTTCGATTACAGTTGTAGCTATCATAATATGGGTTTGTCCCTTCACAAAATACCTCATGGAAATATCTTTTTCTTCGGATTTCATTCTTCCATGTACAACACTCACTGCGTATTCCGGTGGTGGAAATTCCCTTACTATACCTTCGTAGCCATCTTCCAGATCTTTATAATCCATTTTTTCGGATTCCTGGATAAGTGGATATACAATATATATTTGTTGTCCTTTCTTAATTTGTTTACGCAGAAAACCGAAAAGTCTTAATCTTTTTGAGTCGTAATAATGTGCTGTTATTACAGGTTTTCTTCCCGGTGGAAGTTCATCAATAACTGATATTTCGAGATCACCATAAAGTGTCATTGCAAGTGTCCGCGGAATAGGTGTGGCGGTCATTACCAGAACATGGGGAGGTTGTGTGTTTTTCTCCCAAAGCTTTGCTCTCTGTGCAACACCAAAACGATGCTGTTCATCAATAACTACGAGACCGAGATTATGGAATTTAACAACTTCTTCAATTAATGCATGTGTCCCTACAAGGATATTAAGTGTTCCCTTTTTAAGATCTTTGAACAATACTTTTCTTTCAGATTGTTTTGTAGAACCTGTAAGCAGTGCAATTTGAATATCCATATTCTCCAGCATTTTTGTAAGTGTCTGGAAATGCTGTTTGGCAAGTATTTCGGTGGGAGCCATCATACAAGACTGGAAACCATTATCAAGCCCTATAAGCATACTCATTAATGCAACAAGTGTTTTTCCACAACCGACATCCCCCTGAAGAAGTCTGTTCATATGCTTCCCGGAACCGGTATCCTGCCTGATCTCTTTCAGTACTCTTTTCTGGGCTGAGGTCAATTCAAATGGAAGATGTTTATAATAAAAAGTATTGAAATTATTACCTACGGTTGAGAAAATATGTCCTGTGAATTCTTTACTTCTTGTTTTTTTCTGTTTAAACAGGTTTAGCTGGATATAAAAAAGTTCTTCAAATTTTAGTCTGAATTCTGCTTTTTTTAGAATAGTAGGATTTTTTGGAAAGTGAATATTGAGAAGTGCCTCGTTCAATGATAAAATCTTTAGCTCCTTAATCATGTAGGATGGCATTGTTTCCCTGATTTTTCCTTCAATTTGCTGAAGAAGATTATTCAGTAGTTTCTGAATAGCTTTTGAATTGAGATAGCTTCTTTTTAGTGTTTCGCTTGTATTGTAAAAGGATTGTAATGGGGCATTGATCTTACTCTTCAGTGTTTCCTGTGCTTCAACTTCAGGGTGGATTACATTTATTCTATTATTGAAAATCCCGGGTTTACCAAAAACTATATATTCTTTTCCGGTCTTAATACTCTCTTTTATCCATTGAATACCCCGGAACCATACAAGTTCAATAGTTCCTGTATCATCAGTAAAATCTGCAACAAGTCTTTTGTTTCTTCGATAACCTACAGTTTTAAAGCCGGTTATACGGCCTTTGATCTGAATGTATGGAAGAGTGCTGTTTATTTCTCTGATGGTATAGAACTTTGTCCTGTCAACATATTTGTATGGGAAATAATACAAAAGGTCTTCAAAACATTTGATTTGAAGTTCCTTTCTTAATAAATCAGCTCTTTTTGGTCCAACCCCGCTTAAATATTGTATGTCGGTTTTCAGAATATCAGACATTGAAAAAGATTTATTTTGAGTAAAAAGAACATAGCTTCGCAAATTAATTAAAAAAGCAATATTTAAGTGATATTTAATACTAATTTCGGTTATTCAAAAAGGCTGAGGCTAAGGCTAAGACTAATTAGGTAAGAGATTTTAGAAGTTTAAGGCATAAATAATAAATCACGATTTTACAGAATATCAAGAGGAAGTTGTTATGAACTTGTAAATCAGAACTTGGTATCGCAGGCACCAGGCTTTATTACAGATATTGAATTTGATAGCTCCTATGCTGAAACCTTAACCTTAGCCTTTATTTATAAGAATTATGTATGGAAATCTAAAATACATCCTAAAATACATTGATTATTATCTGTTTTCAGGACATGGAAAAGGATATGGTATCCATTCCCCTTTTATTTACGAATATGTAACAAAAGTTTTAAAAAACCGGACAATTGATCGGAAGATAAAGAGAATTCATGATCTTAGTTCAGGGCTGCGATCAGAGAAGGCAAAAGTAGAAACAACCGGTTTTGGCGCAGGATCACATTTTGGTAAAAGGAGTAATGTCAGGATCGGAAATATTGCCAGGTTATCTTCCACACAAAAAAAATATGGCATTCTGTTGTATCGCACTGTTATGTTCTTCAAACCGAAGGTAATTCTGGAATTAGGCACATCTTTAGGTATTGGTACTTCATATCTTGCTTTACCTGATAAAAATGCCAGTATTTATACAATTGAAGGTTCGGAAATATTGTCTGCATTAGCCAGGGAGAATTTCAACAGGTTAAAGATCAGTAATATAAAGCAATACACAGGTGAGTTTATTGAGGTGTTACCCGGACTGCTGGATCAGTTACCTGACATTGATCTGGTTTTTATTGATGGCGATCACAGGGAAGAAGCAACAATTAAATATTTTGAATTATGCCTTGAAGCAGTGAATTCTGAAAGTGTTATTATCATTGATGATATTCATTGGAGTAGTGGAATGGAGAAAGCATGGGAAAGGATAAAAAAATATTCTAATGTAAAATTGACACTTGACCTTTTCAGACTTGGTTTGGTATTTTTCCGTGAAGAGCTTTATTCAAAGCAACATTTCAGAATTAGATATTGAAAAGAAAATTGAGGGATAGTTTGTTTGTCAACAAAATAAATTATTTTCGTAGTTTATTTAATAATCTATATTCAGTGATGGAAAATGTAATATCTTTTGAAGAAATTGTTAAGAATTATTATGTAGGAACAGTAGTTGTAAAAGCACTTCGTTCAGTTTCTATCAAGATAGATAAGAATGAATATGTAGCTATAATGGGTCCTTCGGGTTCAGGAAAATCTACCTTGATGAACCTGGTAGGCTGTCTTGATACACCAACGAGCGGAAAATATATTCTCAATGGTGTTGATGTAAGCAAGATGGAAGATAACAAACTGGCTGAAATTCGAAACCAGGAGATTGGTTTTATTTTCCAGACTTTTAATCTGTTACCCCGGTATTCTGCCCTTGAAAATGTTATGCTTCCTATGGTTTACTCCGGTGTAGCAAAGCCGGACAGAATTATCAGGGCTAAGGAAGTTCTTGAAAGTGTAGGTTTGTCAGACAGGATAACCCATAAACCTAATGAGCTTTCCGGAGGACAACGTCAAAGGGTTGCAATGGCAAGGGCACTGGTTAATCATCCTTCAATTATTTTGGCAGATGAGCCCACAGGAAACCTTGATTCTAAAACTTCAAATGACATTATGGATGTAATTGGCCAGATACAT